>CANRHG010000115.1 GCA_947630385.1 uncultured Eubacteriaceae bacterium | reverse complement strand
GTGGGGCTTGCCTTTCCCGAAGCGGCTAAGTTTTTTGATAAAGACAAGGTCTTTTACGCGGGTAATCCCGTGCGCGAGACTTTTAAACACTTAGATAGAAAAAAAGCCCGGGAAAAACTCGGCCTGGAAGATGAAAAATTCGTCCTGTTTATGGGTGGCTCCCAGGGCGCCCACTCGATCAACGAGGCGGCCGCTTACGTGATCGAAAATTATAAGGGTCCGCGCTACGTCTTGATCGCCGGGGCGGAAAAGGAAAACCTAAAACGTTTGGAAGATAAGGCCGAAGTGTTCGAGTTTTATGAGGACATGGCTACGCTCATGGCGGCGGCGGATCTCATCGTCGCCCGAAGCGGGGCCACGACGATTTCTGAGATCACGGCGAGTGAGCTGCCTTCGGTGCTGATTCCTTACCCGCTAGCCGCCGGGGATCACCAGAGTTTTAACGCAAGGACCCTGGGTGAAAACGGGGCGGCGATCGTCATTTCGGATAAGGACTTAAACGGACCGCTTTTAAAGGAGACGGTTAAAGGTCTTTTGGAAGATGAGAGCCGGCTTGAAGCTATGCGAAGGCACGCCGGAGAGCTTAAAGTCTTGGATGCGGACGGGAGGATCGTAGAAGAGTTATGCAAGCTGAACGTGTTTCCAGAAGCCAAAGACGCCGGGCCAGACGTAGACGCAGTTTTATAAACCTGGCCCGCCTGATCCTGATTTTTATCATCGCCGTGTCGGTCATGGCCGTTTTGGGTTTTACGGTCTACTACAGTTTTACGACCGGCCTGTTTAACGTAAAAAACATCAGCGTCGAGGGCGTCGAGATCCTAACGGAAGACCAGATCATCGAGGCCTCGAAGATCAAGACGGGCGAAAACATCTTTTTGATCGACCTGAACAAAGCCCGCTACAACATCAACGAAGTGATCTCGGCCAAAGAAATCTATATCAGGCGCATCTTTCCCAACCAGATCGTCATTCAGATCAACGAAAACGATCCGATCGGGGTCATCAAAGTCGACGACAAACACTACTACCTGGACCACAGCGGGAAAGTCATGGAAGTGACCGCGGAACTCGGAAAGACGATACCCCGATCATCAGCGGCTTTGATTCGTACGATTTCAGTGACGACGGCAGCGTCACGGTAGAAAAACAGTATAAATTTCAGACCATCCTTGACATGCTGCTGCTTTTTGAACAAAATCATCTTTTGAGCGAACTCTCCCAGATCTCGCTGACGCCGCAAAACGAGTATGAGATCATCACCAAAAAAGGGGTCCTCTTCACCGTCAAGGACTTGGAGAACCTACAGGGGTACTTCGATTACATCGCCCTGGTCATCGAAAACGGCGAGACCAATCAGGACATCAACTTATATTCGGGGAGCAATCCCATTAAAAAAAGCAGGTAAGCAATTAAATCTATTGATAAATAAAAGCGCATTATATAAAATTATTTCATTATTATGCTTTTGTCAGATAATGCGACCATCAACGTTCATCCCATATATAGGGAAAAATTTATAGAAAAAATACTAAATCTAGTTAAACCAAACGTAAACAATACGTTTTGTTATATATAAAATTTTCTGGTTTAGAGTATACGGTAGGAGGTATCATGATCGAATTAGATGGCTTTAACGGCAATCCGGCCCGGATTCGGGTAGTTGGAGTTGGAGGTGGCGGAAACAACGCCGTCAACCGGATGATAGAATCTGGGCTCAAAGGTGTCGATTTTGTCGCGATTAACACGGATAACCAGGCTTTGGCCCTGACGCTGGCGGAAAAACGTTTGCAGATCGGAGAAAAAACGACCAGTGGGCTGGGCTGTGGGGGAAACCCGGAAATCGGACAGAAATCCGCGGAAGAAAGCAGAGAGGCGATTCAGGAAATGATCGGTGACACGGATCTTCTCTTTGTCACCGCCGGCATGGGCGGCGGAACGGGCAGCGGTGCCGCGCCGATAATCGCAAAAATCGCCAAAGAACTCGGTGTACTTACGATCGGCGTCGTGACCAAACCTTTCTCGTTTGAAGGCAAGGTCCGCCAACGTAATGCCGACATCGCGGCAGGCTTTTTACAGGACAACGTAGACGCGCTGATCACGATTCCGAACGACCGCCTGCTCGGTCTGGCGGAACCGAAGACGACGCTGCGCGACGCGTTTAAAATGGCCGACGACGTGCTCCTGCACGGGGTCAAGAGCATTTCGGACCTGATCTCGATGCCTGGTCTGATCAGTCTGGACTTTGCGGACGTACGTACGATCATGCAGGACGCGGGTCTTGCGCACATGGGCGTCGGATACGGCAAGGGCGAAAACCGCGCCGAAGAAGCGGCCAGGGAAGCCATTATGAGCTCGCTCCTTGAAACGCCGATCAGTGGCGCCAAGGGCGTACTGCTTAACATCACGGCCGGGGAAGACCTGACCCTCTTTGAAGTGGACAAAGCCGCCCAGATCACCAGAGACGCCGCGGACGACGACGCCAACATCATCTTCGGCGCGACCGTCGACGACTCCCTGGGTGATAAGATCCAGGTCACGGTCATCGCGACGGGATTTTTGCCCAACGAAGACGAAGAATACGGCGACGATAAGGTCAAAAAACCCAAAAGAAAAGAAAAACGGGAAAAAAGCGATAAGGGGAGCATCCCCATTCCAGGTTTTTTAACGGACAACGGAAAAGATAACTAAAAATTGAAGTGTCCGTACTGCGGCGCAGGTCCGACCAAAGTGGTCGATTCCCGGACGATCCGTAACGGAAACGAAGTCCGGCGATTCCGCCAGTGTTCCAATTGCGGCCGGCGCTTCAAGACGTTTGAAAAAGTCGAGACGTTCCCGCTTTACGTACTCAAAAAAGACGGAACGCGGCAGAAATTCTCGAAGGAAAAACTGATCTCCAGCATGCAAAAGGCCTGTTCCAAACGGGAAATCTCGTTTTCGAGCCTGGAACGCATCGCTGACGAGATCGAAAACAGCTTTTCGGTCCAAAACACCGAAGAGATCCAATCCTTCATGATCGGAGAGAGCGTCATGGAGGCTTTAAAAGAGCTCGATAAGGTCAGCTACATCCGGTACGCCGCGGTGTACCGGGAATTTGGCGACATCGAGTCTTTGATGGACGAAGTCAAAAGCTTGCTCAAGAACAATGAAACAGGTTGAGGAAAAGATAAACGAGACCGTTTTGTACGACGGACGGATCCTGCGGCTGCACGTAGACGACGTCCGCCTACCCAACGGGAAAACATCGATCCGCGAGGTCGTCGACCACAAAGACGGAGCGGCGGTTTTGGCACTTAAAGACGGCTGCTTTTATTTCGTGCGCCAATTCCGCTACGCCGCGGGAAAGGTCATGACGGAAATCCCCGCGGGCCTGGTCGAAGAAGGCGAGGAGCCTTATAAGACCGCCGAGCGTGAACTGCAAGAAGAAATCGGTCTTAAACCGGAAAAACTCGAATTTTTAGTCACCATGTATCCTTCTCCCGGTTTTACCGACGAAAGAACATCGATTTATTTTGCCGACCATTTCAGCAGCCACAAGCTAAAGGCCGACGACGATGAGTTTATTCAGATCCTAAAAATTCCGGTCAGGACGGCCAAAATGCTCTACGAAAACGGACGTTTTGAAGACGCCAAGACCGTCTGTGCCCTCGGCTATTACTTTAGCGGAGCGACCGGTCAATGATTGATTGTTTTACAGGAAGTAGTCACTGCTTCCTGTTTTTTTCATTTGATGAGTCATAACAGATACGACCTAAAGTCTTTGATCAAAAAGTACGATACGCCCCTGATGCTCTTCGACCAGGACGTCTTCGAGTCCCGCCTGGGTGAGATCGAGGCCGCGCTGGGGAAAGTCTGCGGGGATTTTCGCATCTACTACGCGGCCAAGGCTTTTTTTAATACGGGTCTGGGTAAATTACTCAATAAGCTCGGACTGTATTTGGACGCCAGCAGTTACGGCGAGATCTACGTGGCCCTTAAGAGCGGTTTTGATCCCGCCCGCATCAACTATCACGGACACAACAAAAAAGAAGAAGAGCTGCGCCTGGCCCTTAAAGCCGGGGTCGCGACGGTCACCGTCGACAGCATAGAAGAACTCGCGACCATACAAAGTATCGCCAGGGATCTTGGAAGGGTTCAGGAGATCTTGATTCGCGTAAATCCCGGCGTCTCGGTCCACACCGACGAGAAGATAAGAACGGGTTGCAGTGACTCGAAGTTTGGGATCCCCTACGAACGTATTGAGAGTGTTTTTGTCGACCTTAAAAAGTACCCGAACTTAAAGTTTGTCGGGCTCCACTGCCACGTGGGCTCCCAGATCTTCGAGACGGCCCCTTACTTAGAGGCGGCACAAAGGCTTTTCGATCTTTTTTTAAAAGCCCACCGGGAAGGATTTCCGGTTCGGCTGTTTAACCTCGGCGGGGGCTTTGGGATCACGTATAAAGACGAGACCCCGTTTCCGACCGAAGAACTCACGCGGGTCGCAAGCTTTGTTAAAGAAAAGGCCCAAAAAAGCGGCATACAGATGCCGGTACTTTGTTTTGAGCCGGGACGCTTCCTCGCCGGACCTTCCGGGACGACCCTTTATACGATCGGTACGATCAAAGAAGTCCCGCAACGCACCTACCTGTCCGTAGACGGAGGGCTTTTTGAAAACCCGAGGCCGGCCCTGTACGGCGCCGTCTACGACGCCTACGTTTTAGAACGTGGGCCGGACGCAGAAAAAGCTATGTCTTACCGGGTCTGTGGGCGTACCTGCGAGAGCGACGTACTCATCCCCGAGATCAAGCTGGCTAAGGCGCGCGTCGGCGATCATCTGGTCGTTTCAAATACGGGAGCCTATAATTATAGTATGAGTAGTAATTATAACCAGTACCCGAGACCGGCGGTCGTGCTGCTTCACGACGGCAAGGACGGTCTTTTGGTTGCTAGAGAGGAATACGAAGATTTGACCAGGAAGGACCAAACGCCCGACTGGTTGGCTTAAATTATGTTAGGATTTACTGCACAACGGCTCGCATCGATCTTACTCAGTCTTCCCGGTATCATCGTAGCCATTACGTTTCACGAAATAGCCCACGGGTACGCCGCCGAAGCGATGGGGGATTACACGGCCAAAGCGGCAGGGCGGCTCTCGATGAATCCGCTACGACATCTCGATCCGATCGGGATCTTATCGATGGCCATTTTCGGTTTTGGCTGGGCAAAACCCGTACCGGTCAATCCGAATAACTTCAAAGACCGGAAGAAAGGGATCATCCTGGTTTCGCTGGCCGGGTGCCTGACGAACCTGCTTTTGGGTTTTATCGCCCTGTTCGTCTTATACCTCGTGCGCGGCTTTGCCAACGAATACCTGTACATGATCCTCTATTATATGTACCTGTACAACGTCGTCTTTGCGGTCTTTAACCTGATCCCGATCCCACCCCTGGACGGGTCACAGATTCTATACGTCTTTTTGCCGTACAAGGCCAAGCTCGTCTACGACCGCTTTGCCCGCTACGGCTATCTGATCCTGTTGCTGCTGGTCATCAGCGGTCTGTTCGGTTATATCATCACGCCGATCGTCAACTTGATCGGGGGACTATACAATTTTGTTCTCGGCTCCTTGTTTAGCCTGTTTTGATGACCCCGCTTACGATCGGAGATTTTGAGGGGCCCCTGGATCTGCTTTTGACGCTGATCCAAAAACAAAAGATCGACATTCTGGATATTCCAATCGTCGAGATCACCCGACAGTACAACGAGATCATCGAAAGTTGGGACGTCTTTGACTTGAAAGAAGCCAGCGACTACGTCCTGATGTCGGTGCGGCTCATGCAGATCAAAGTTCGTAGCCTACTCCCTAAAAAAAGACTCGAAGACGGGGAAGACCCGCGAAAGGAACTGGCCGACCAACTGGTCCTGTACCAGATCTACCGAAACATCGCAAAAGAGATCCTAGAGCGAGAGGATCACTTTTTAAAACGTTATTCGCGAGAGGGCGAATACCTCGGCGAGGAACGTGTTTTTCCGGATGAGATAAACCCCGGAGAGCTCGAACGCGCTTTTTTGGGCCTGGTTCGTAAGCAGCCACAGCCGGTGGACCGGCGTTATTTTTATCCGGAGCGTTACAGCGTCAAAGAACAGGCAAAGATGTTACAAGACCGGCTTAAAGAGTGGGAGAATTTTACGCTGCGGGACGTTTTTGGGGGGACGGAACCCGAAGAAC
>CANRHG010000114.1 GCA_947630385.1 uncultured Eubacteriaceae bacterium | reverse complement strand
GGCTGGTCGCTGACGGTAACCACCGCACTGCCCGAGACGGTTCCAATAGAAGCCGTAACGTTGGCTACCCCTTCGGAGAGAGCCGTGACCGTAACGCTGTTTCCGTTTGGTGTGAGCTGTACGATGCTACCCTGTCCTTCGCCGAGGCTCCAGTCGACCGTTCCGGTGTAGGTGGCCGGAATGACGCTGGCCGTTAAGGTCGTCGTATTGGTCCCGCCCGTAACAGTCGTAATCGTCGAGTTTGCGGGCGTTACGTTTATTTGACTCGGAGCCGAAGGCTGGGCCGTGACCGTGATCGTACCTTCTGCGGTGTATTCCATCCCGTCTTCGTCGGTGTAGACGACCGTAACGCTCGTCGTCCCGGCAGAAACGCCTGTGACCATCCCCGTGGTACTGACCGTAGCGATGGCTTCGTCTTCGACCGTGTAAGTCAGGCCTTCCGTGACGGCTGTTCCGCCGAAGGTTACATTAAGAGGTGCGCTTTGTCCGACCTGGACCGTCAGAGGTGCTACGACGAGTTCATCCGTTGGAGTCGGCTCGCTCGTGACTGTTACGGTAGCCGTAGCCGTTCTATTGTTATCGTAGGTTGCCGTAATGACCGCATCTCCGTCGGCTACAGCGGTTACAACACCGTCTTCGACCGTGGCGATGTCTTCGTCCGAAGAGCTCCAAACAACGTCCTCCGGACTCAGTTCTTGTCCGTCATAATAAGCGACTAACGTTTCGGTTCCGTCCGGTGCGAGTGTAACGGTAGAAGGTCTAAGGACGAATTCTGGCGGAACCGCCGGATTGACCGTGACTTTGGTTACGCCGGAATAAGAATTAACCTGTTCAGGAGGATATACTAAAGTCCCGTCGGCGGTAAGACTATCAAGCAGATCCTGAACCGAAGTCGTACTATTGACCGGTGCGTTGTAGATAATGGCGTGCGTCGTAATATCCGCCGTACCTACACCAATTGCGGAAACGTCACCTTTCGGATCGATTTGAACTACCGATGGATTCGAATTATTATAGGTGATCGAAGCAAGCTGCGTAGAGTTCGCCGGATTTACGATCGCCATAACGTTTTGTGTTGGCGTTACGCCTAAAGTGAAGGTAAGTTCTGGATCCGTACTTACCGAAACACCGGCAACGTATGGCCCAACAGTAATATCATAAGTGGTTTCAAGTTCCGTCCCGTCGGTAAGGCTATAAGTAGCCGTAATCGTCGTATCTCCGCTAAAGGACTTGTTTGGAACCTGGATATAGTCGTCGGAACCGTCGTTTGGCGTATTATTGTCGTTCACCGGAAGTTGTGGATTGCTCGAAACGAAGGATAAATACTTGTCTTCAAAGATCGCGGTAGTCGGCTTAGGTAGGATATTTTGAGATAGATCGTAAAAGCCGTAATAATTAGCTTTCCTATCTGTAATTCCGTCACCAGTTGGATTGTTTCCAATATAGTTTGGATCAAATGTTAGGGCCGAAATGTCGACCGAATCCTCTTTTGGAACGATTTCGTTTAAGAAAACGCTCTGTTTTGAAGCCGAGACCTGGATCGTCGCCCAGTTTTCTGATTCAACACCCTGGACCGTTACGCCTAAAAGTAGATATTTATTCTGAGGCGTGGGTTTGAGGAACGTGATCTGGCCTTGATTGTCGATGTAAGCGTAACCCGAGGCGGATTCAAAGTAACCGCTATCATTTCCCGGATTTTGGTTGGTCGTACTACTTAAAACTAGATTGTATTCGACGTCCGAATCCGGAATATTAAGGACTAAGCTTCCGCCGCCGTTGGCTCCCGTGTAAGCCTGATAACCGAAATCCAAGGTATCCGGCTCGTCGTCGGCTAAATCGACCTGGATACGGCTGTAGGGTCGTTCCCCTTCATCATTGATCAGGTAGACACTGCCTATACTCGAATTATTGACGGTCAGGTTAGCCCTTGCTGTTGCGTTATTCTGTCCAAACTGTGGCAAGATCGACCTTGCCTGAAGGACATAATTGCCTATGTCCTGCCCTGAGCCGTCATAAATGAGCTTTGCTCCAGGACCTACTCCTTCGTTTGGAACACTCAATGTCCAAATCGGATCACTAGAGTGGTTTGGATAGATAAAGACGTCATTGTCATTATCATCTAAACCGTCATAGAAAAGAGTTAAAGGCTGCCCGGATTGCGAATTAATGATTTGCCACCAGAGGTTGGTCGCGGCCATCTGATTTGGTACGGTTGAGAAGTCGATGTCATAACTCTGTTCCTGCGCAGGTGTGGTATTGAAGTAATCAAGTGTATTGCTCGTTAAAGCGACTCCTGGAACTTCCTCCGTCGGAGCTGTTCCATTGTTAGGACTTAAAGCGTAATAAACACCACCTGTTTGTGTTGTGGTCGTATAAAAATCGCTCGAGTACAGGTTGTTCAAATACCAACCGATAAAATCGCTAGTCACGCCTGGAGTAGGTAAGGTTTTATTGGTTCCAGCCGTAACTAGATTACTCGCCGTACTTCCGTAAATGGTAGTTCCACTAAAAGTCTCACTATCATCAGCATAATAACCGAGTGGCCCCGCAGCACTAACTGTTGGAACGTAATTAGAATTACTAAGACTAATACTTGAAGGCACATCAACCAAAAAGATATTTCCTGAAACGTCGCGATCTGTAACTAACGTCCCTTCATTCCAAAGAAATTTAGCGCTATTCACAATGAAAGTTGAACCGCTGTAGTTAGTCCAAAGGCTGTTTCTATTCAAAACGATCCATGCAGTCGTCGTCACTCTAGAAGGTCCAGTATTCGGGTTAAAACTTCCATAATTGTCAACCGTGCCATTATTTACAAACCCCATTACATTTGATGAACTAGGCACTGCAACGACCCCACCTGGTTCGATTGTTAAATTTTCATTATTAAAAAAGACAGCTTGAGTTTGAATAGTGAACGTCCCGGTAACGGATATATTACCGTTGTTAATAGCGTCAGCTCCGTTCCCTGCCCCGCCGCCGTTCGCGGGTGCTACATTCACTGTATTCTCTGCGGCAATATTGAGAGTCCCCTCAACATCTAAAGAAATAGTCTGTGTTGAACGAGAAAGAGAGATAGTCTGATTAACCGGTGTATTTCCTCCATCCACTTCTGGGATGTTATTACTAACGTTTAAAGTTGCCCCCGAAGGAATACTAAGACGACTTATCGTTAAATCGTTAAACGGTTCCGGCCAATTCGTGTAAACCGTTCCGTAAACCGTACCTAGAGCATTATCCTGGATACTTATAGTACCTCCGGCCGCATTCCCTGTTGTCCCCGCTGTGTAACTAGCTATACCGTTTCCAACAATCAAGCCGCTAGTTGAAGAATTTGTTACAACATCTGTAGCGCAAACCAGACTGTTCCCAGTAATCTTAGGAACAACCGTTCCTCCGACTCCTGTCCCGCCTAAAGGTACCAACTGCCCTGCCGTAGTTCCAGTAGCCAGAACGATACCGTCATTAATACTGACACTTCCTACTAGATTGTCTATTAAGCGCTGAGTTCCTATGCAGGCTAAAATCCCGTTTTCAACAATAACCGAATCAATCGGACCAATCGCTGACCCCGCAGGACTAGAAGGATGTAACTGAAGCCCACCTGACTGAATTGCTAAAGTCGTAGTCCCAGTATTATTGTTGTTCCAAACCGCATAATTTGAACTAGCATCTATTTTTAGGACTGAAGTAGCTGGATTTTGAGTCGAACCGAAGACATTGATCGTTTGGTTATAGTCTCCTCCAGCAAATTCTATAGGTGTACTCGCTGCAGCGCTCCCACTAGGATCCCCTTGAATCAACAGATTATAGGTCCCTGTCGTAGTCCCTTGTGGTAATCCTCCTAACGTTAAGTTATTTCCCGACGGTGTTACACCTTGAGGTACGATGTACCAAGCATTAGGAGTGTTCATCCCTCCCGCAGTGCCGTCTAGTACAAAAGCCTGTGTAAGACTGCTATACTGACCTCCGCCTGAAACCACTTTTCCGTTATTGACACTAAGCTCATTACGTTGACCATTATCGTAATAAACGTATGTTCCATTTGCTGCTCCCCATCCAGCCATAACGCCAGATGAAGCAATGAGCAAGAAAAGTAAGACTGAAAATAAGCTAATTAAAGACTTTTTCAAAAAAACCTCTCTAACATACCGCCACAAAAGTGGAAACATTTGGACCTACTCGTTAAAGAACGCAAGGTAAGCAATGACGGATCATCCTATGAGATTTTGAAAAAGTCCATAACAGTCATTCATCCTGAAAGAGACTTAAAATATTTTTAGATAATCAAAAAAACCTAAAGCATTAGATCTAAGACTTAAAAGTAAAGTCAAACCTGAAAGGTTAGGTCTTTAATTTCGTTGTGGAGCTATCCCTTAAATCTCTAATCAAAACAAAGAGTCTTTGATAAAAAAGACCAGAATTTAGTAGATTTTGGTAGTCCTAAAATTTACAGAAGTGTAGGCGTACCTAATACCACTTGTTAACTTATCTCCAATTTCTAAATTCCTACAAAATCAACTAAGAAAAAAAGCCAGAAGAAATTCTAAATAGCGTCAAAATAAACAACAAAAAATCTTGTGAAAAACCCGGGTAAAAGTTAAATTTAAATGTCCCCACTTTTGTGGCGGTATTTTGAATTTAAAAACAAAAAAGCCCGAAGCCTCTCAAGATACTCGAGAGACTTCGGGCTAACCAAATACCAACATAAGCAATTGCATAAACGATGAATAATATGCAGTATCTGGAATAAACCACATTTCAGGAATTTTGTCAAATTCCATGGCCGTCCGGAAAGAAACGGCTCACTGTTGCCTGCTATAAGAAAAATACGAAAGTAAGTTGCGGATTTTAAGAATATCGTGCCAAGATAATTGCACGGAACCTTCCTTCCTAGTTAGCTATTAATGTATATTATTCATTTAAAATGTGTAATTTTCATTAGTTGATTTTTCGGCGTTTTTCCTCTATTGCATATTATTAACAAATTATGCAGTTTTTATTCAATTCTGGCCCAAAACCTCTCATACGAATTTATCTCCTTCTTTCGGACAAGTAATATATCTGCTTTGCTGAGATCCACATGTTTTGCGAGCTCAAACATGTCTTCAGCTGGTCCTTCAAAAATTACCATTTCTTCTATTTCCGTATTATAATCGATTACAAGTAAATACATAGGATCATTTTCTGGATTTAAATTTTTATTTTTCTTCATGATTTTAATTATAAATCGCTTTATTAAAACGTCAATATATTTTCGTTAATATTTTCTAAATTTGTATTATTTTTAAAATTTAAATTAGGAATTTGTATTGGATATACGCTTAAACTTATTTAAAATAATCACGAGATTAAAATTGATTAAGCTGGGCTTTAGAAACTTTAGAACTCGTTTAATTATGAAACGTTATTACATTAAGGGAACTGTGAAACATCACAGCTAAAAAAAGATAAGGCATTGTAAGATAATTTTTAAGCTACCAGTTTAAATACGTTTTAAGTTTGGTTGATAGAATCCATCCTCTTTATGAAAAACAGTAGGAGATGCTGATAATTAAACTTGATCTCTACTTGAAATTTTTTATAAAATTTTATAGGATGTATCCAAACACGAAATCAAACAAGAACTTCTCGTTTTAACGAATTGGAAAATAAAGAAAACGCAAAACAATTTCTAGACGAGCTTCCGGACTTTAGACAGGAGAGAAAAATCATAGAGGAGTAAGAAATGTTAATGACCGGTTACGAAAGAGCTCAATACGAAAAAGGAAAAAAAGATGGACTGGAAGAAGCTCGGACTAATTTGATAAATTTATTACGAGAAGAAAACAAAACAAATGAAGAGATCAACGAGAGACTAATTAAGCTAGGATTCGATCCAATTCCAACTTAACCGAGTGAGATAACACCATAGAGGAGAAAAAATGTTAATGACCGGTTACGAGAGAGCCAAATACGAAAAAGCCAAAGCCGAAGCTAGAGAAGAAGATCGAACTAATTTGATCAATTTGTTCCGAGAAGAAAATAAAACGGATGAAGAGATTAATGAAAGGTTAATTAAGTTAGGGTTCGATTCGATCCCAACATAACCGAGTAGACTAACCTTAACCTAGAGAAACAATAAACGCCTATATTGAATACTTTAGTAATCAATATAGGCGTATTTTATTCGCAATTGTATTAAAATGGCACGCCAACAGGGATTCGAACCCCGGACACACGGCTTAGAAGGCCGTTGCTCTATCCTACTGAGCTACAGACGCAAAGTAAAAAATTTCTGCGC
>CANRHG010000113.1 GCA_947630385.1 uncultured Eubacteriaceae bacterium | reverse complement strand
TTTAAGGCCTTATGGCACCGCGTCCCGAACATGGACTCGCTCATTGCCGTAGGGACGAGCGCCGCCTTTATCTATTCGGTCTACGTTTTTTACAACATGATCTACGCGGTCTCGTACGGGGATATGACGCTTCTGCACCACTACGCGCACGATCTGTATTTTGAGAGCTCGGTCGTTATCCTGGCGCTGATCTCCGTTGGGAAGTTTTTAGAGACCAGAGCCAAGGGGAAGACCTCCCAGGCGATCGAAAAACTCGTCGAACTCACGCCCGATACGGCAACCGTCGAGCGTGACGGTAGAGAGACCGAGATCCCGATCGAACAAGTGGTCGTCGGAGATATGGTCGTGATCCGTCCCGGGCAGCGTATTCCGGTCGACGGCGTCATCACCGAAGGGCATACCTCGGTCGACGAGAGCCTATTGACCGGCGAGAGCATCCCGGTAGAAAAGAACGTCGGGGATCCGGTATCGGCCGGATCGATCAACAAGACCGGAAGCGTGGTCTTTGAAGCTTCCCGCATCGGGGACGATACGAGCCTGGCTAAAATCATCGCGCTCGTCGAAGAGGCCCAGTCTTCCAAAGCGCCGATCGCCCGGATGGCCGATACGATCAGCCGCTACTTTGTACCAACGGTCATGGGGATCGCGCTCGTAGCTTTTATCGTCTGGTATTTCCTGGGTTATGGCTTTTCCTTTGCCCTGTCTATCGCCATTTCAATTCTCGTCATCTCCTGTCCGTGCGCATTGGGACTTGCGACACCGACGGCAATTATGGTCGGGACCGGCGTTGGGGCCAAAAACGGGATCTTGTTTAAAAACGGGGAAGCCCTGGAGAGCCTGGGTAAGAGCGGGGCAATCGTCTTTGATAAGACCGGTACGCTCACGACCGGAAAACCCGTCGTGACCGAGATCGTAAATCTGTCCGGTTCGCCCGTTTTGGAACTCGTCGCCTCACTCGAAGCCAAAAGCGAGCACCCGCTCTCGGAGGCCATCGTGCAAAAGGCCCAGGAAGAAGGCCTAAAACTTCTCGAAGTTTCACAGTTTTCGGCCGTTCCCGGACGTGGGGTCAGAGGCGAGGTAGACGAAAAGACGGTCCTTGCGGGAAACGCGACCTTTATGAACGAAAACGGGATAAAAACCGACGGGGTCAAAGAAAGAATTGAAAGTCTTTCGGATAAAGGCCAGACCGTGCTTTTGATCGGCATAGATGGAAAACTTGCCGCTCTTATCGCCGTAGCGGACGTCTTAAAAGAAAGCGCGAAAGAAGCTATCGAACAGCTTACGGCCATGGGAATTACGCCTTATATGTTGACGGGAGACAACATCCGTACCGCAAAGGCCGTAGCCGCTCAGGCCGGGATCACCCACGTCATCGCGGAAGTCCTGCCGAACCAGAAGGCTTCCGCGGTCAAGGAGCTGCAGGACCAGGGGCTTAACGTAACGATGGTCGGCGACGGGATCAACGACGCCCCGGCACTGGTTCAGGCCAACGACGGGATCGCCATCGGGACCGGAACGGACGTGGCTATTGAGTCGGCGGACGTGATCCTCATGCGAGAGGATCTGATGGAAGTCGTAACGGCCGTACAACTTAGCCGCTCCACGCTTACCAACATCAAAGAAAACCTGTTTTGGGCGTTTATCTACAACGTCATCTGTATTCCGCTTGCCGCGGGACTGCTTTATATCCCGTTTGGGATCAAGCTAAACGCGATGTTTGCGGCCGCTGCCATGAGCCTGAGTTCGGTAAGCGTAGTGACGAACGCGCTGCGGCTGAGATTTTTCAAACGTAAAACTTACAAGCTTCAAAAAGCAGAAGAAAATATAGAAGTCATAACCAAAGAAAAGGAGAAAGATATGGAAATACGTTTTAAAGTAGACGACATGAGTTGCAAGCACTGCGTTGCGCGGGTCAAGGGAATTTTAGAAGAACAGCCGGGGGTTCTCAACGCCCAGGTCGATCTCGACAAGGGCGAAGCCACGATCGAATGTGAACCGGGAACGGATCTGGACCACATCGCCGAAGAGCTGACCGAAGCCGGTTATCCGTCAAAGCCGCTCGAAACGATCGTCATGCCGGACTAAGTAAAGTTGGCGCATCTGAAGTTTTTCGGGTGCGCTTTTTGCTTTCTCTACAAAATAAAACATTTAGGCGGTTCGTTATTTCTGCGGGAAAGCGGTTATATAGTTTTAAGAGCAAAAAGTGAATTGGGCTTTCTTATGAAAACGTTTACTAAAAACACAACCGCTTGTCTTTGGTCTTTTTAGACCAAACCAGGAGGTATTATTAATTATAAAAGGAGTTCGATAATGGCAAAAAAGACGATCTTGGATCTAGATATCGGCATTGACGATACGATGGCACTGATGGAAGCTCTGGAAAATCCGGAACTGGACGTAATCGGTGTGACTACGACCTTTGGAAACGTCTCTCAGGCGACCTCGCAAAAGAACGCGCTGGATTTGACGGACATGTTCGGCCATCCGGAAGTAAAGGTCTATCCGGGCGCAAAACACAGCCTGACCGACGACGAAGTGTACGAGACCGAAGAAGATCTCTGGGAGATCCACGGGAAAAACGGGCTGGGCGAAGTGGTCCTGCCGGAAAGCGCGCGGGAAGCGGAAACGACCGAAGCCGTCGATTTTCTGGCCCAGGCTATCGATGAGTACGGCGACGACTTAACGATCATCGCGACGGGACCGCTTACGAATCTGGCTCTTCTCGAGCAAAAATACCCGGGCAAGTTAAAGCAAGCCGGGAACGTGACGATCATGGGCGGCGCCGTCGGGGTCCAGGGGAACATGAGCCCGTGCTCGGAAGCCAACATCGTTACCGATCCGGAAGCTGCTAAAATCGTTTTGGAAGAAAGCGGCGCCCCGATCAACATGGTAGGCCTAGACGTTACGATGCGGGTCATGTTGGACCGCGACCGGGTCAACGAATGGCGTAAACTCGGAGAGATCGGAGACAAACTGGCCGACGTCGTTAATTTCTACATCGACTTTGAAGAAAAGGAAACGCCTGGACTGGGCGGATGCAGCCTGCACGACCCGCTGGCGGTCGCGGTAGCGGCCAACCCGGATCTGGTCACGATGGTCCCACTGGATATCGTCGTGGACACCGAAGGCGAGATGAGGGGGCGGACGATCGGGAACGTCAAGACGCTAAGAAGCTCCGAAAATCCGGTCAACGTAGCCATGATGGTCGACGCGGACCGGTTTGAAAAACAGCTAAACAGGGATATACAAAATATCATCAAAGCCGCTGAAGCGAAATAAAAGTAAGGCCGTGTTTCTGGTTTCTTTCAGAAACACGGCCGTTTTTTGTGGTTTTTTTGTGGTTTTTTAATTAAGATCCGTTTAGCGTAAACGGAGAGAGCTGGCTATAAGTTCTTGCCCAGAGCGTAAGCCTCAACTGGGTACTTCGAGCGTTTGGTCATCGACGGCGTTCCACAACCGTAACCTAATACGGCTCCTTTATCGTCAAGGCCGATGTAGCGGACGAGCGTATTGTAGTGGGCCATCAGGCTACCGGAAGTCCAGTCGTCCGCGTTCCAGGCGACCGCAAGAAGAGCCGACTTAAGTCCTTTTCCGTGGAGCGAGGAATTAAACGAGCAAAACCGGTCGACCACGCTTTTAAGCTGTGCCGTCATCCCATAATAATACAGGGGCGTGGCAAAGACGACCATATCGCTGTTTAACAAAGCCCTTTTAATTCCTCCCATATCGTCGTGTTTTGGGCACGGTCCTTCGTAGCCTCAAAAGAATCATTCGTTACAGGGCTCGATCTCCGCTTTGGTCACATCGATTAAACTGAAGTCGTGGCCGGCTTCTTTCGCTCCTTTTATAAAAGCTTCGGCCAATTACATCGTCGATCCCGTCAGGATTTGGGCTTCCCATCAGGACCGTTATTCTTATAAGTAACTGACCGTTTCCGACAGCGGTAAGCGCTGGGTATGGCGTTCTGAAGGTTGGGATTTTTCAGACGGATAGCCAAGGTCCAGCAGGCAGGCAAGTTTTAGGTTTTTTGGGAAGTTAAAGGCTTTTTCGATTTCCGGTCCGTTAAAGCCGCGGGCCCAGAGCGTTCCGATTCCGAGTTCTTCGGCCTTTAACATCATCACGGTCGTGACGATGTCGGCGTCGGTTTGTCCCGCGTCGTAATTGTCGCCAAACGAGGTGGCTTTCCAGCTTTTGTCGGTATCGAAACATACCATAAAGACGACCGGCGCGTTAAAAGCCATACGGGTAAGACCGCGGATCTTTTTAATGGCTTCCGGGGTCTGTAAGACGATGATGCGCTGCGGTTGGGCGTTGGTCGCCGTCGGGCAGACCATGCCGGCTTCCAGGATCTTCGTGATGTCGTCTTCGGGGATGGGTTTATCCGAGAAGTCGCGAACGGAATAACGTTTTTTCACGAGTTCGGTAATGTTCATGATTTCTCCTTTATTAAATCTACAATGGGTTGTAGTTTATCTTCACTAATCGTATCAAAAGAATTGGCGATTTGATCGTACTGTTCCTGGTGGCCAGGGCGCAGGAGCAGCGTAAACTTTAGCGTGTTCATCATAGCGCGTTCGACACGGTCCATCCCTTCATAGTTGAGCCCTGCCTGAAGATAAAAGTGTGGGACGTGTTCAATGTCCAGTGGAAGAGATTTCCATAACGCTGAAACCGTCGGCGCGTCCGCCGGAGAGGCTCCGGTCACGACAAGGATCGAGCGGCCCGGGAACTTCTTTACGATCTTTCGAAAAAGTCCCAGCTTTTCGATCTTTCCGGCTTTAAGACGGGTCATAAAGATCAAATTTTTACAGTCGTGTAAGTTCTGGTCTCCGAGCTCATCTAAACTAATGAATCGACAGTGGAGGATTCCCGCCAGCAGTGCCGCGTAGCGTTTAGTGAGTCCAGTCTTGCTAAAATATACAATAATTGTCATTTTAAGATCCTTAATAAAATTTATTTCTGTACCTTTAATATATATGCTATTTTTATGAAAAAATCACTGTAACCGCCAAAGAAAAGCATGGAAAGTTTTTACTTTCGTGATATTTTTAAAAGAAAAAGCGAGGTTATCATGTCTCAAATTCTATCCTCACCCGGTAAGTACGTTCAGGGTACAGGCGAAATGAATAAGATTGGCGATTACGCCAAAGATTTCGGTAAAACCATCCTCTGCCTGATTTCCAAAAACGGTCTAAAACGTTTTGAAAGCGCGATCAATAACAGTTTTAAAGATTCCGGAGCTAAAGTAATCTATGAAATCTTCAATGGGGAATGCTCGAAAAAAGAAATTGCCCGTCTAATCGACATTTGCGTCGAAAAAAAAGTCGAAGCCGTCATGGGTGTCGGCGGTGGTAAGATCTTTGATACGATCAAAGCCGTCTCCCATTATCTACACCTACCCGTTATCATCGTCCCGACGATTGCCGGAAGCGATGCCCCGTGTTCGGCCCTTTCGGTTGTTTATACCGACGACGGTGTATTTGAAGAATATCTGTGGCTCGACCACAATCCGAACATGGTCTTAGTCGATACGCAGGCCATTGCGAACTCTCCGACTAGACTCCTCGTCTCTGGAATGGGAGACGCCCTGGCTACGTATTTTGAAGCCAGAGCCTGTGAACAGAGCGATGCCGATAACTGTAACGGCGCCAAAGCTACACAAGCGGCTCTAAAACTAGCCGAACTTTGCTACGATACCTTAATTGAAGAAGGGACCAAAGCCAAAGCGGCGGCCGACAACAACGTAGCGACGAAAGCCTTAGACGATATCGTTGAAGCCAATACGCTCTTATCCGGTATCGGTTTTGAAAGTGGCGGACTCGCGGCGGCTCACGCCATTCACAACGGATTTACGGCTCTTCCGCAAACGCACGATAAGTATCACGGTGAAAAAGTTGCCTTTGGTACTTTGGCTCAGCTCGTGCTTGAAAACGCACCGATCGATGAAATTGAAGAAGTCATCAATTTCTGTCTCGACGTTGGACTTCCGGTCACGTTGGCCGAACTTGGGATCGAAGACGCAAAACCTGAAGATCTGCGTAAAGTCGCCGAACTCGCGACGGCCGAAGGCGAAACGATCTTTAATATGCCCTTTACGGTCACGCCCGAACTCGTAGAAGCCGCCATCGTAACCGCGGACTCACTCGGACAAAAATATAAAGCCCTAAGAGGGTAAAACAACGAAAGCCAGGCGGTCGCCTGGCTTTTACGTTTAATTAAGTTTTTACCTTCGAAATATAACCGATACCTTTATAAAATTATTTAATGAATTTTAATATTTCATCTTCTTCAGAAAAGTCTTCAAAATCTTTTTTAAAATCTT
>CANRHG010000112.1 GCA_947630385.1 uncultured Eubacteriaceae bacterium | reverse complement strand
TGACCGGCTACGACGTCTATCTGCTCACGGGTACCGACGAGCACGGACTCAAGATCCAAAAAGCGGCGCAGGAAGCGGGGATCGAACCACAGGAATTTGTCGACAAAAAGGTCGAGAGCATCAAAGAGCTGTGGAAGCTCATGAACGTCGACTACGACCAGTTCATCCGCACGACCGACGAAGACCATATGAAGACGATCCAGCATATCTTCAAAAAGCTCTACGACCAGGGCGACATCTACAAGGGCCGCTACGAAGGCCACTACTGTACGCCGTGTGAGTCGTTTTGGACCGACAGCCAACTCGTCGACGGGAAATGCCCCGACTGCGGACGTGAGGTCACGACGGCGAGCGAAGAAGCCTACTTCTTTCGTATGAGCAAATACGCCGACCGGCTCATGAAGTTCCTCGAAGACCACCCGGATTTCATCTCGCCTGAATCGCGCAAGAACGAGATGATCAACAACTTCCTAAAGCCCGGGCTTCAGGACCTGTGCGTTTCGCGGACTTCCTTTGACTGGGGCGTTCCGGTCGACTTCGACCCGGACCACGTCGTCTACGTCTGGATGGACGCGCTGCCGAATTACGTCTCGGCGCTGGGTTATGAGAACGGAAAAGAAGACCTCATGGACCGCTACTGGCCGGCCGATCTTCACCTCGTTGGAAAGGACATCATCCGTTTTCACACGATCTACTGGCCGATCTTTTTGATGGCCCTGGGTCTAGAACTCCCGGAAAAAGTCTACGGTCACGGTTGGATCTTGATTCAGGGTGGAAAGATGAGCAAGTCGGTCGGAATACGGCGTGGACGCGCTGCGCTACCACATCTTATCGGACATGAAAGCCGGGTCCGATGGAAACTATTCGGAAGATCTGTTGATCAAAAAGATCAACTCCGACCTGGCCAACGACCTCGGTAACCTCTTGTCCAGGACCGCGGCGATGAGCGTAAAATACTTCGGCGGAAACCTTCCCGAACCCGGGGAGGTCGAAGAAGCCGATCGGGAGCTCATGGCCCTCGCGCAGGAAACGCCCAAGAAGGTAGAAGAAAAAATGGACGCGGTCGATCTGGCCGGCGCCTTAGAAGAGATCTGGAAACTCGTCTCCAGGGCCAACAAGTACATCGACGAGACCGAACCCTGGAAACTCGGAAAAGACGAGACGAAAACGAAGCGTCTGGCGAGAGTCCTATCGAACCTGCTCGAATCCCTTCGCTACATCGGGATCCTCGTCGGCCCGTTCATGCCCGAAAGCGGCCGTGAGATCTTAGACGAGCTCGAAGTACCGCAGGAAAACAGGACCTGGGAGAGTCTTGAGGAATTTTCCGATTTCCCGGGAAATAATCTAAAACGCCACGAAGCCCTCTTTCCGAGGATCGAGACCGAAGAGAAAAAGGAAAAGACTGAGGAAAAGCAGGAACAAAAGGACGATTACATCACGATCGACGATTTTTCTAAAGTCGTCTTAAAGAGCGGAAAGATCACGGGCGCCAAAGCCCACCCCAAAGCCGATAAGCTCCTCGTACTCGACATCGACATGGGCGATCATACCAGACAGGTCGTCTCGGGCATCAGAGCCCACTACGAACCACAGGATCTCATCGGCCGGCAGGTCATCGTCTGCACGAACCTAAAGCCGAGGAAGCTGCGCGGACTTAAGTCCGAGGGGATGATCCTGGCCGTAGAAGACGAAGGGAAGCTGTCGCTACTGACACCGGACAAAGACATAGCGCCCGGCTCACGCGTGAGCTAAACAACGTGGAATTTACAGATTACATAAAATTTTCAAAAAAAAGGTTCTTACTTGCCCTGTCATTTCTGCTCGTGGCTTACGCGGTCCTGCAGCTACTGGCGGCTAATTTTGAAGTCTCGCCACAGCAGGGGGCGATTTTAACGGGGCTGATCGTCTGCAGTTCGGTCTTTCTTTTGATCGACGTAAAGGACGATCCCACCCTCGACTGGATCTATGACCTGATCTTAATTTTTGCCCTGTGCTTTTACATGGCGATGGTCTTTGATTTTTTCAACGGGATGTACGTCAACGCGCCGGAGCTGGGGGCGCATTTTAGCAGGGCCGTGGCCCTGATCTCGGCGCTGATTTTATTTTTTATCTACGTCTTTTTTATCGGCGTGACGGGGAATCTGCGCATCACCACGATCGTGGTGACCCTGGTCCTTATGGTACTGGCTTATTTGAGCTTTCTTGTCTTAAGTTTTAGAGGCAGCCGCTTTAGCTTTAGCGACCTGTTCGCGCTCTCGGCGGCTTTTGAGGTCTCGGGCAACTACAACCTGATCCAGTTTACCGACGAGTATTACCTGGCTCTGTTTATGTTGTTTTTAACCTTTCCGCTGTTGTTTTTGCTCAAGAAAGTGGTCTTTTATAAGAAAGTACGCTTAAGGCTACTCCTGTATCTGTTTAGCGTCTACGGCTGCTTTTTGCTTTACTCGTCGAATTTCGACAGCCTGTACTACACCTGGCTTGAGAGCGACAACTCGTACTTTTTTTACCTGCTGGCCAACGAGAAAATGACCCACGTCGCGCCGCCGAGCGGTTACAACGAAGAAAGCGTGGCACAGATGATCGAAGACGCCGACGACACCTTTGTCACGGGCTTTGACCCGAGTAAGGAGATCGCCGAGAAATTTCCCGAATACGTCGAAATGACCGGTACGACCGACCCGAACATCATCGTGATCATGAACGAGAGCCTAACGGATCTGTCGGTGATCTCGCCGATCCCGATCGACGTCTTTTCCGGTATCCACGGGCTGTCGAATACGATCCAGGGGGATCTATACACGGAAGTCTACGGCGGCGGGACCGCCGATACGGAGTACACGTACTTGACGTCCAACTCGACGATCATGCTGCCGGAAAATACCCGACCGTACCAGTTTTTGGTCGACGAAGAGACGACGAGTCTTGTGAGCGATCTTCACGCTCTCGGCTACGACTGTTTTGGGGTGCATCCGGGACTGCACCAGTCCTGGAACAGAGAGGAAGTCTACGAGAAGCTCGGCTTTGACCGGACCTTCTTTGAAGAATGGTTCGAGGAGACCGATTACGTGCGGGTACCGGAACTCAAGAGCGACTGGTCGACCTACGAGCGGGCCATCGAGCGTCTGTCGGAAGGCGCGCCTTCACTGATCTTTGACGTCACGATCCAAAACCACGGAAGCTACGAGGTCCCACCGTACGACAATCTGGAAAAGGCGGACGTCACCCCGGAGGACGGCTTTACCAACGAGATCATCCAGTTTTTGTCGCTGATGCAAAACTCGGACCAGGCCTTTACGGATCTGGTGCATTTTCTTGAAGACTACCCCGAGCCGACGCTCGTACTGATGTTCGGGGACCACCAGCCGACCTTTATTTCGGGTTGGCTCGAAAATCAGTTTGACGAGCCGTTAGAAGACCTAGAGATCGAAGAGGCCCAAAAACTGCAGATCACGCCCTACGTGTTTTGGGCCAACTACACGCTGCCCGACGTGAAGTTTGGGGATGTCTCGATCAATTACCTCAAGTCGATCACGATGGAACTGGCCGGGCTCGAGCCTACGCCCTACGACCACTACCTGGCCTCGCTGTACCACGAACTTCCGGTGATCAACAGCAAGGGGATCATCACGCGCGACGGCCATTATTATACGTATTCAAATCTTCCGCCAAAGGAAGAAGCCCTGCTCGAAGATTACGAAAAAGTTTTATATTATCAGATGTATTAGCTGCCGACGGCAGCTTTTTTTCACGCGTAAAACATGCGAAGCAGGATCGTCACGTCGCAGTAAAGCATCAGGTAGCTGTAGATGACCATAAGGTCGTCAAAGACCGCCCCGGTCTTCAGGTAAAACTTCCGGTTTTGCAGGCACGGTAGGACAATCGCGTAGATCAGCGCGGGAAGGGCCAAAAATTCTATGGTAAAGTAGTTGCCCGTCGGAAGCAGGTTTCTTAAAAAAGCCACGATCAGGTAGCTCGATAACATGAAAGCGGCCGTACAAATCAGCACGATGCGCGATAAGGCGTCGTCGTAGACCGGACGGTTTTTCCCGCTAAAAGCAATCAGGATCAAAAACAGCGGCGTAAAATAACGGAAAACGCCGAAGTTTTCCTGGATGATCCCAAGCCCCGTCGCGCCGTTGAAACCTTCAAAGGTAAAGAACTCGTCTCGTAGGTACCTGAAAAAGCGCGTGATAAAAAACAACGGGTACTGCACGAACGTGGCGTAAGCGCTCTGTTCGATCGGATAGCCGGAGTTGGCGTATAAAACTAAGATCGTAAACAACACGGCCGCGATCACGATGATGAGCGCAAGATAAAAGGGATAGAGCTTTCCGAAATACTCTTTGGGTACCAAAAGCAGGATGAGCACAAACGGGCTCGTATAGAAGCTGTAGCTGGCTACGATAAGGGTAAAAAAGCACAAAAAACCCAGGGTGAGGTAGCTTTTCTTCCGTCTTACCCTCGCAAGTAGCGAGAGCGATAAAAACAGGCTTCCGGTGATGAGCGCGATGCTCCCGGGGGCCGACGTATAAAACATCAGCCCGGACAGGCTGGCTAGGCTCAAGAAGAGTAGTTTTCTACCCGGATACAGCGCGACGGCAAAAAAGATCAGTCCCGCGTAGATCAGCGCGTTAAGGACGCGCTCCATCAGCAAAATGGTATAGAAGTTAAAGTCCAGATGGGTACCGATAAAACTCATCACCGCACTCGGAAGATAAGCCAAAAAGCTCGTGCCAAAGGGCGCGGCGATTTGCGTCTCGTAAGGGACCGGGTCTCTAATACTTTGTTCGCTCAAGTAGCGCATATAATCGTCGTAGCTGCGGTAGCTCTGATCGAGGCTCTCAAAACCCGACGGGAGCACGACCGTTTCCCCGTGGGAAGCCGTAAAGTTTCCCTGCGTGAGCAGGTACGGACGGTAGTACTCGTTTTTTGTAAAGTTGTCGTAGTTCGGTGGGATAAGCACGGCAAAAATGAGCCCGAAAGACAAAACCAGCGCGAGCGCCTGGACCTTTTTCGAATAACCCAGCCAGATCGAAGCGATCAGGTAGAACAGGACAAAGGCCATGACGGCAAGAACCGCCAGGCGCAGGTAGTTCGTATTTAAGTCGTAGACGATGTCCACCAGATCGAGCGTGAAAGTCTTTCCGACGCCGCTTTTGATGTAAAATTCCACTTGAGAGACGTTTCCGTTGACGACGATGGTTTTTACGGAGTTTTCAAAGCTAGGGAACTGGTTGTATTCGCGGATATCGTAATCTTCGATGTAGACGGGTTCGTATTTGAAAGGACCGTCTTCCGAGGTAGTCTCTACGACGAGCTCGTTGATGAAGACTTTTTCGGGAAAACTAAAGATGATTTCACCGCCGGGGCGGATGACGCGGTAGCGGTTGCCGTCGACTTCCAGATTTTTCGTTTCGATCGTTACGTCGTCGAGCGTGGTACGGTTGTTGTTAAAGCGAAAGCTGTGATAAAAGAAAGTTTCTACGACGTAAGCCGTTACGATACTGAGTATAATTAAACTCG
The DNA here is from genome assembly GCA_947630385.1 of uncultured Eubacteriaceae bacterium. GTDB lineage: Bacteria > Bacillota > Clostridia > Eubacteriales > Eubacteriaceae > CANRHG01. The sequence goes on along the minus strand of CANRHG010000112.1, from coordinate 878 downwards.
TCCAAAAAAGAACTTTTACATAGACCGAGTTTTGATAAACTAATTTTGCTTGCTTCATTACTTAAATTATATTATGGAATCCATTTTAAGAAAAAACTTGATTCGCATATACGAAAATTCTCCCGCGCGTTTTCATATGCCGGGGCACAAGGGGCGTTTTGGGGATCCGTTAGATACGACGGAAGTTCCCGGGAGCGACAGCCTACACGACCCGCACGGGATCATAAAAGACGTCGAAGACAAGATCGCTTCTTACTGTGGCGCGGGTGAGTCGATCATGCTCGTGGGCAGTACGACGGCGGGCCTTCAAAGCGCGATTATCGCTAGTCTCGAAAAAGGAGAGAGAATCGCCGTGCCCGTAAACGCGCACCGCAGCGTGTACCCAGGACTTTCCATTAGTGGGGCAGAACCCATATACTACCTTCCGGACGAGACCCCGCCGGGTTATAGCGTAAGCCTTAAGACGGTCGAAAGGCTAATTAGAGAGAATCCGGATCTTAAGGTCATTTTGATCGTATCGCCCGACTATTACGGGTGCCTGTCCGAAATCGAAGAGATCGCCACGTTCCTACACGAAAAGGGGATCACCTTGATCGTCGATCAGGCTCACGGGGCCCACCTTCGCTATACGGAGCTCGGGGACGCGGTCGCCCAGGGCGCGGACATCGTCGTCGAAAGCTCGCATAAAATGCTCTCGGCCCCGACACAGACGGGGGTACTCCACACGAGGGGCGACGGCCGGCCGATTCGCAAAGTCCTAAGGATCCTCGAGTCGTCTTCACCCTCGTACCTGCTGCTAATGGGGCTAGAAGAAGCCTACGATTTTGCCGAGTGTGAGGGAAGAGACCGCTTTGGGGCGGTGTTTGACGCACATGAGG
>CANRHG010000111.1 GCA_947630385.1 uncultured Eubacteriaceae bacterium | reverse complement strand
GAGATCAATAGGACTAGGAGGATATTCATTAACTACTTGACTTGAGGCTAATGCTGAGTATTCGTGAAGAAAGTCTGAATTAAATGTTACATTACCGGTATAACCGTCCGTAGCCATATCAAGCGTTATTTGATTATTAGCTGTCTGGCTGCTCCCTTTATTACTATTGGGATAGAGTTCTTTATAGAGCTCTTCGTTATCCTTATCTTGATAAGTATCTCCATAAGCAAAGACGCTTTTATCCGTCCAAACACGACCAGCATAACGCGAACCCTCATCATTAGTTAAAAGTTTATTTAGGTAAGTATCCGACGTATCCAGATCCGCAATACGGCTGTTATCGATAATATTTTGGGTAGGTTCAGGATTATGATAATTATCAACTGCTTGAACTATCGCAGTAAGACCTGACGTAGATAAAATTGAGAAGATTAGACATAGAGATAACAAGGAAACAGAAAATCTACGCCAAAAGTTTCTTAAATTTATTTTTTGTTTCACTTTTCTTCCTTTATTTCTAGTTTATTTAGTTGAACTGCGCTAATGCGCTTTTATGAAAAAACTTCCATACGACCCGTTCATAGGATCATTACTGCTTTTATACAGATACGTTTATAACTTTCGGGGATTTGATCCCTTCTACCGGAATTTCTTGTTTAAGTCCGTACTTTTTAAGAAAGCTCTTAAGAATATTAAAAGCGCCTAGACCGTCGGCGTTATAAGTATTACTCCCGTCAACAAACAAGCCTCTATGGATCCGCTTGCTTTTCTCGGCAAACTTCTTAGAAACTTCCTCTGCGCCCGGAGCGCACTGTGAAGAATAGGCTTCATCGAACTGAACGGTCACGATACCGACTTTCTTAAGCTTTTCGCTAAGTTGCTTGTAAAATTTTCCGTACGGAAAATATTCATCCGGACTTTCCGTTATTTTTCCGACGATGACGCAGTTTACTTTGTTGACTTTACAATAATCGGTGATAAAACGCGTCACTTTATGCAAAATGTCTTCTAAACTATTGATCTTCTTTTTTATAAGCCGCTCGAGTTTCTTTGTTTTCACATTTTCTAAACCTTCCGACTTATAGACTTGTTTTAAGTCTCTTATTTTCTTATCAAAGTAATAGTTTTTACCGTTATAATCCCTTCCTAATATTAGACAGGTTCCGTCTGCCGAATCGACCATCGTTACCGGATTTTTGATCCCGAGATCGATTGAGAGAAACCTCTTTATTTTTTCTTTCATCTCATCTCCATAAAACCTTTATTTTCTCTAGTATTCCTTTTGATTCAGATAAAAAATCTAAACTTCTACGGAATCCAAATTTTCCGTTAAACTAAAAGTCGGTTACTGTTAAACCAAAAACTTAACAGACCAAACGATTTAAACTTTTATGAAACAAACTCAAACAACGAAATAGAATATAACTATCTATTTCGCCTCTCTAAAATTCTTTTTATGAAATTAAAATAGATAGACTTTTCTTGCTCTTCCCCAAATCCCAATTTAGGCAGGACAATTAGTCTACGATCTTTAAAACTACAGAGCGTAGTTTTTAGACCGTAAATAAGTTTTTACGTTTTAATACTAGAAAAATAGTTTGTAAGTTCTCGTCCGCCTAATTTTGGATACACTTTAGATCTGTCTACTTATTTTGAATTTTTATTCATTTCCTTCTTAAAGACTGCTTATTTCTTAAAACAAAAAAACCAAATTTACTATATCAAAAATCTCTAGTTATCAAAAAGATAATCGCCAACGGTTATATTTAAGCGTAATTGGTTAAAGCTATCTTTTATTCAAGGAAAAATGAATTTTAATTTATATTTAAACTGTAGTGTGTCTGATTGTAAGCTTTAGACTTATTAAGATTTATAGACTTAAACAAAATAACCCAATAAGCTTTAAGCTCCTTTTTAGATACACTTTGGGCGTAATTAAGAAAAATCGAAAAGAAACGGCTTAAATGTCTCCTAAAATAGATACACTTAATCCGTTAAGCCATTTTCAAATAACAAATATTAAACTATTAAAGTTGAAATTCTAATTAAGATATAAGAAGTAAAATTAAGAAAATCTCTCTATAAAAAAGAGAGTGAAAAAATTTTGTCAGTGTTGAACAACTTAGAAAATTTTCCAAGTTTTAACGGTTTGTGAAAATAAACCATTTGGCCGGTCCAGGCGGCCATACCTGCTCCCCGTTAGGATTGCAGTTACGATTTGTTTAGCTTTATCGATCCTTAAACTAAAAGACTGTCTGATTCATGATGACGGGATCTTATTTAATGACTTCCTACTCCCTTAGGTTCCAACCTTTTTTAAGTACATCGACAATTAACATCCCTACCATAACTTAACCATTTAGACTAATGATATTTTACTACCTTAGGGGAAAAATTTCAAATTTTTAGCAGAATTTTAAGTAAATTTTAGTTAAAATATATCAGTTTTGGGCATATTCTAAAAGATAAGGTAATATTTATGCGTTAAATTTAATCAGATTAGATTTATTCGAAAACTTTAAAATTGCTGGAACAAGTTTCTTAAGCTTAATTATAACCTTAGTTTTTCCCTTTCCGGGGCTTTGAATAAACTTCTCTAACTTCACCGAAATTCTCTTAGGCTCCTAAAACTCGCTTAAAACTCCCTTTTTCCTACAAATTTTTCGTTTCCTTTTGAGATAAAATGTTTCTAAATTAATCACAGAGGAAAATCATGGATCTGGGACTTAAAGGAAAAAACGCGCTAATTACCGGTAGTACCAAAGGCCTCGGTAAGACAATCGCCGAGCTACTGGCGGCAGAAGGCGCAAACGTTATCATAACGGGACGAAGAGAAAGCGCTACTAAAGCGATAGCCGGACAAATCAGTAAGACTTATGGCGTAAAAGCTTATGGTATTGCAGCGGACCTACTTGCGAACGATCAACCTGAAAAACTCTTTAAAGAAAGTCTAGAAGCGGTAGGCCATCTTGATATTCTCGTTAATAACGCGGCCGTTTGGATGCAGGCGTATGTCGTCGATATGCCCAAAGAAGATTTTGAAGAGACGATGTACTTAAATCTTGAAGTACCTTTCTTACTGAGTAAATATATGGTCGGGCATCTGACAGAAGAAAACCGGAGCGGAAAAATTCTTCAAGTCGTCTCGCAGGCGGCTTTTCACGGTTCAACGACCGGACACGCCCACTACGCAGCATCGAAAGCCGGCCTCGTTAGTTTTTCGGTCTCTCTAGCAAGAGAGGTAGCAAAACAAGGAATCAATGTTAATCTTATCGCTCCGGGAATGATGAAAACCGACATGTGCCGGGAAGCTATTGAGAAAAACGAAAGTTATTATAACAACCGAATTCCTATGGGTTACGTAGCCGAAGCGGAGGACGTAGCTTACGCCGCGGTTTTTCTCGTATCCGAAAAAGCAAATTACTTAACAGGAATTACGCTTGATGCTTCAGGCGGAATGTTAATGAGGTAAAGAAGAGGAAATGAAAAATTATTTGATCGGCATCGATGCCGGAAATACCTCTTCCAAAGTGGTCTTATTCGACGAAAACGGAAACATCATAGCATCGGACGCGACACCGAGTATGCACTTTGAAAGGAGAGGCGAAGGTTTTGAAGAGTTCGACATCGACGAACTCTGGAAGGACATTGTCGTTTGCATTAGAAACGTTGTCGAAAGTTCGGAAGTGGCTCCGGAACAAATAAAAGGAGTCGGGGTCACCTCTTTTGGAAACGGCGTGGTTTTTGTCGGAAAAAACGGAGAAACGATCGCTCCGGGTTGTTTCTCACAGGACTTTAGAGCAAACGAGATCTTAAAACTCTACGAAAAAGAAGGAAAGCTCGACCGGATCAATGAGATCGTAAAGGGGACGATTTTTGCAGGGGAACCCGCTCCGATTCTTCGTTGGTATAAAGAACACGATAGAGAAACCTACGATAAAATCGGTGGGATCTTAATGTTTAAAGACTATATCATCTATAAGCTCACCGGAGAGCTCGCGACTGATCTTAACTGTTTTGGTGGTTCACTTATGATCGATATGGAAACGATGGATTATTCCGATGAGCTAATGCAGCTTTACGGTATCGAAGAGCTCATACCCGCTCTTCCGAGACTGGCCGAGCCTACGGAGATCGTCGGAACGGTCACCGAAAAAGTTGCCGAAGAGACCGGATTAAAAGCCGGGACCCCGGTCGTAGCCGGAATGATGGATATTCTCGCTTCCCTCGTCGGGGCCGGAGCTACCGGAGATAATATTTACACCGCCGTTGCGGGCTCTTGGTGCATCAATGAAACCCATTCGGATCACATTATTCCAAACGCTTCTTCGAATATGCCCTATCTCCACAAAGGAGAGTACCTAAACTGCTCTTATACGGGAGCATCCGGGACCAACTACGAGTGGTTTACGAAAGTTTTGGGAGATAAGGCCCAAAAAGAAGCCGACGAACGAGGGATCTCGATCTACGACGTTCTAGACGAATATATTGCTAAAGTAAGACCGGAAGACGCGGTCGTGATCTTCTCACCGTTTACGGCACAACCCAGCATTCACATGAACGCCAAAGCCAACTTCATGAACATCGACTCCAGTACGACGTATCCGGAACTTTGTTACGCCGTAGCCGAAGGCTGCGCCTACATTCACAAACACCACATCGACTTTTTAAAAGACTCAGGACTTCCACTCGAAACGATCAGGCTCACCGGTGGAACGGCCCGTAGCAAAGTTTGGAACCAGATCTTTGCCAACGTCTTAGAAGCCCCCATCGTAGGGGTTGACTGTGAAGAAACCGGTGCTTTGGGAGCGGCTATCGCAGCCGGAATCGGCGCGGGCGTTTACGATAGCTATGAAGACGCTTTTAAGAAGGCCGTCAAAACCTTAGAGCCCGTCATTCCCGATGAGTCCACCTTTGATACGTACCGCGACCGGTATGACGAATGGAAAAAACTCAACGATATCCTTACAACTTACTGGGATTTAAAAAACTAAATTTTTGGCCGTAAGATTTTATCTTGCGGCTATTTTTATCTTAATTTCTCTAAAGTAGTCGCTGTAGGTAAGCTTTAATTAAGCTCAGTTAAAAGCCCTACTCTACAGACTTATCGATTTCTTCCCATAGATTATCTAACATCTCTTCGACCGCTTGTTCAACCCTCTCGTCATAGTCTTCCTCTAAAGCCAGAGCAAGAGATAAGGGATCTACTAAATCATCTCTAGAAAGTTTTTTTGGATCGTACCTCCACAGTTCTATGGCGCACTGATCTTCTGGGTCTAAAAGCTTTTTTGTAGAATCTCTCTCCCACTTCTTTATACTGTCGCTGGCATAATAGATCTCTTCGGAATTACTTAACATCGAATAATCCGACAGCGCGCTGTAGCTGCTCCGGAGTAAATTTTCATCGAGCTCAGTCTTTAAAACGTAAACCGTCCGTTTTACCGGTGAGCGCAGGTAAGCTCCCGCCTTTTTAAAAAGCTCTTTTGGCCGAAACTCACTTGTTATGATCTTCTTTACTCCCTCTTTTCGCGTCTCGATCAAACCCAGATCTTCAAGTTGACCGGCCGCTCTACTTATGGTCGTCGGTGTAAACTCGAGCATTTTTACCGCTTCACTTGCGGGTAGATCCCTACAACCTTCGTAAATAAAGAGAAGTAGTAGCAGTTGTGAGCTTGGAAGAAGTTTATCTAAGTTCTTCTTTTCGGCACTGTATAGTTCTTGAAGGTAAACTCCCAAAAACGGAAGATAGATTTGTCTGTCTTTAACGATAAAGGGAAGTTTTTCCCTAAGTAGATACTCTCTTTCAAGGTATGTCGTTTTATCTAAAATCAGTACAACCGGTAGGCTCTCTTTTTCTATAATATAATCCAGATGACTTTTGACAAGTTTAATCGGCTCAAGCTCTCTTTTAGGAAAAACGAGAATTACTTTTTCTTTCCCAAGCCAGACGTACCGCAGGTTATATCTTCCGTGGATGAAATTTGGAAAAACTTTTTTAAGCTCTTCCCCGTATTTGACCGTGATCCCTAGGATCTTTTCTACAAATTCCATTTAACTTAAATCCTGTATTATAACTTTACTAAAGTTATAATATATCTTCAGGCTTAAAAAGATTCGAATTAACTTCGGCCTATGAGAAGAATTTAAATTTCCATTAACATTTCAACTTTCGAACCCGCTTACGACATCGGTCTTAAGTCTAAATTATTTTCCATCAGCAACCCGATGGGTCCGAGAAAAACAAAAAGAGCGACAGTAGAAGTAAATCCTCTACTTCGCTCTTATTTTATTCGATAACTTCGGTTACGGCTCCCGAACCGACGGTACGGCCGCCTTCACGGATAGCAAAACGTAAGCCTTCTTCGATGGCGATCGGCGTGATCAGTTCAACTTCCATTTCGATATGATCTCCCGGCATGACCATTTCTACCCCTTCCGGAAGCTTGATGTTTCCGGTCACGTCCGTCGTTCTGAAGTA
>CANRHG010000110.1 GCA_947630385.1 uncultured Eubacteriaceae bacterium | reverse complement strand
TTGTGGTCCGCTACACTTTAGACAGATTCCCGTGACTGGACTTTCACCAGCAAGATCAGTGCCATGCCCGGCACACACGCAAAGGCCCGTCTAAATTTTAGACGGGTCACTTATTTCCTAAGGAAATGGCTTATACGGCCAAAAGTTTTTGGGTTCTGTTGATCAGACGACTTGGGACCGGTTCCTCCAGACGCCACAGAATACTCATGGGTTTTGATCCCTCATGTGAGACGTAGTGGACAGGACCCAGGAATTTATAGAACTCGGTCGCGCCGTACCGGTCTTTTTTTGACTCACGAACGAATAAGAGTACACGACTGCCGTTTCTGTCATGATTGATATAGCGCTGTCCTACGGATGATTCAGCCGAAGTTTTGTTTTGGCTTTGCCAATGGAACAGTTCGGAGTTTACCGAATAATCATCATAAAGCGTAGTCGGCGAGAATTCCTTATCCGTCTTATTTAACGTGACAAACAAGATATCCGTCTTTTTGTCTTCTAAGTATTTGACTCCTTCACGGACGTTTGATGGAGTAAGATAATCAAAAGCCAAAAGAATTTGATCTCTACTGTAAGTCGAGTGGATTTTAAGTGGGATCTCACTATCAAATCCATTGTTCTTTTCAAAATAATCCGTAAGCGAAAGTTTATATTCAACGAGTTCTAAGATCTCATCTTTATATTCACTTTCAACGATTTCATCTAACTTTTCAAAAAGATTCCAAGTTTTGTCGTAAGTTCCGAAGTAAGCCGAAAGTAGCATTCGAAGCAGGCGTCTCTCTTTTATGGAATCTTCAATTTTCCCATTTAAAGCTTTTTTTACGAAAGATAAAAATTCAAAGGAGTCGCTTTGGCTCAAGCGGTATAATCCACTACGGGCACTTTTGTTGATATCACGGTTTATCCTTAAATCGGTGAGGGTCGCGTATTTATATAATTGTCGGGGCTCCAGGTCGTAGGTCCTCAAAAAATTCTCGAGTGTAGGCAACTCTCCTAAGTCTAAAAATTTGGCTGTTAAAGCTTTCTTAGAAAGAATGGCGTTTTTTATATTTTCTAAAACGTATTCCTGGGCTACTTTTTCAAGCTCGATATAGCATCCGTTTGGAACGTGAATAAAGCCGTCTTCGATCTCTTTTTTTAAGCAGTTTCGCGTGTTTTTAAGAAGGCTTCGAAATTTTTCTTCGAAACGGTACTTCTTATGCGCTTGTCCGATGAAATCGAGAACGGTCAGACATTCTTTATCTTTAGACAGACGCAACCCACGCCCGAGTTGTTGCAGAAATACCGTAAGCGATTCCGTTGGCCTTAAGAAAAGAACCGTATCGATTTCAGGAATATCCACGCCTTCATTGTATAAATCGACGGTAAAGATAAAATTGATTTCTTTGTTTTTAAGCCGGTCTTTCGCACTTTTCCTCTGTTCGTCGGAGGATTGTCCGGTTACGCTTTCGGAAAGAATTCCGGCTTTGTTAAAGAAGTCGGCCATGAAGTTCGCGTGCTCGACCGATACGCAAAAACCTAATCCACGGGCCTCGTAAACATCGCTGAGATACTTTTTCAAACTATCGACGATCAATCCGGCTCTTTTGTAGGCACTGACCTGATCGGCCGTGTAGACTTGAGTGAGCTCGCTTACGTCATAACCGCCGTTTTTCCAGTGGATATCTTTTAAATCTACGGTATCGGTAACGCCAAAGTACTGGAAAGGAACGAGAAGGCCACGTTCGATGGCTTCCGGTAAACGGATCTCAGCGGCAATGTGGCCGTCAAAAAACTGCGTCACGTCTTTTCCGTCTAGACGTTCAGGCGTAGCCGTCAGTCCAATAAGTTCAGTCGGCTTATAATAATCGAGAATCTTTTGGTAGGAATTAGCCGCGGCGTGATGGAACTCATCGATAACAATATAATCGTAATAGGACGGATCCGTTACTTCTTCGAGTTTTTTTGACTCAAACGAACGTACCGACAAAAAGAGATGATCTTCTACGTCTCCTGGATGAAAAGAGTCCAGAATCGTTCCAAAATTCGGATCTCTTAGGACCTCTCTAAAGGTCTCGAGGCTTTGTTCTAAGATCTCGCTACGATGGGCGATAAATAATAACCGGTTGGGTTTTCCTGGATTTTGTTCGACAAAGCGTTTGTAGTCAAGAGCCGTTATAACGGTTTTTCCCGTACCGGTTGCGGCAACGATGAGATTTTTGTGTCGGTCGAATAGACCACGCTCGACCTCGAGTTTATCTAAAATTTCCTGTTGGAAGCCGTACGGAGAAATTTCCAACCTATAAGCTGGAAGAGAATTTTCCTTGGATTTAAGGGCTTTTTTCAAACGCTCGCTTTGTTCGGGTGAATACAGCTCGAAATTTTTCGAGTTCCAGTAGGTTTCAAAGGTTGCGCAAACTTTTTCGTAGATTGCTTCTTGATCTTTACTTGAGATCTTAATGTTCCATTCAAGGCCCGTTGTCAGAGCGGCTTTTGAGAGGTTGGACGAGCCCACGTAAACGCTCGAAAAACCCGTATCTCTATGAAATATATAGCTTTTTGCATGAAGTCTGTCATGGTTCTCATTGTAATTAACTTTAATTTCAGTATTTGGAAGTTTACTGAGTTCGTCAACAGCTCTATGGTCAGTTGCACTCATGTAAGTAGTCGTAAGAACTCTTAAGTGACCACCTTTTTCCGTAAATGTTTTAAGTTCAGGTAAAATTTTAAGAAGACCCGTCCACTTAATAAATGAAACGAGAAAGTCGATCTGGTCAGAACTTTGAATCTCCTTTTTTAGTTCTGAGTATAATTGAGGTTCCAAAGGTTGTCCGGTAAAAAGAGTTGATGTTTTTAGCGAACTTTGCGGTCGGGGAATGGGCTTTTTAGGTTTATTCTTTTCTGGAAAAGACAGCAATTCCTCGATATCTTCTGGAAGAGTATATTCGCTAAAATCCTTATCTTCCGTCGCTTTTTCAATTAAAGCTAAAATCCCATTAACGAGCTCGATTTGTTTTGAGCGCTCATCCAGACGCTCAAATGCTTTTTCGAGGATGAAGCGCATGTAAGCGGATAAAATAAAAGGAGTTTCCGCCTTTTCGGTTTTTCTGATTTCAAAATCTTTCCTATCAATGCCGCTGCCTGAAATTTCTTCATTAATTAGCGCGTTGATTACTTCTTCGTAGATCCCTGGTTTCATTGAAATGTTTCTAAAATTTTTTCAAATTTGTTTAAGGGCATATACCCTGTCTATTACTTTTTGCCTTATTGGATTTCTTTAGACTTTCAAAAATAATTTGCTAAAAACCTCTTGTTAAAAACTCAAGATGATTTATATTGAAAATAGGATTATTGATTGCGATTTCCGGAGGCAGAATGTTTTCAAATTTTTTAAATCTCTCTAACAACCGAACAAATAATTATATCTTAAAAGGCATCTATAAGCATTATTTGATCGTAACGATTATTTCGACAGTAACCAATGGAATAGGAAATAATATCGATGCCGTGATCACTGGGAACTATTTTGGCAGCCAGGCTTTAGCTGCGCTAGGGTCGTGTTCACCACTTTTTCTTATCTTATACGGTATCGGAAGTATTTTTGGTTTCGGCGCTGTAACCTTAAGCGGTTATTATATCGGTAGAAACGAAAAAGAAAAGAAAGATACCGTCTTTACACTTTCGGTGATTTGGGCCACGATTACGGGGGTGGTGATTTCTCTACTTGTGTATTTCGGAGCCGATTACGTGGCTGAATTTTTAGGAGCTACGGACGATATTAAGGATCTGACGGTTGCTTATATCCAGGGGATCTCCTTTGGCATGCTCTTTAATATTTTAAATGTTGTCTTTATCAACGAAGAACGTATGGACGGCTCTCCCAATGTAGGGCTTTACTTTTTTCTAGTTCTTTCCGTTTTCGATATTGCTTTTGATTTTGCCAACGTCTATATCTTTAAACTCGGCCTATTTGGAATGGGCCTAGCAACGGCTTTTAGTTACGCTCTTGGGTGCGTGGTCTTTATTTTTCATTTCAGAAAGCCCACAAATACCTTAAAGTTTGTAAAGCCCGTTGACGCCTTTTCCGAATCGGTAAAGATGTTAAAGCTGGGCGTTTCAAAAATTTATAAAACGCTTTCAGATTTTATCTGTTCGGTCGTCTTTAATAACGTTTTAGGGATCATCGGAGGCAGCATTGCCATTACGGCTTTTGCCATCCAAAAGAATCTCGCACTTTTATTTGTATCCATTCCACTCTCCTTTGGTGTTGTAACAAATTTAATGACGGGAATCTTTTATGGGGAAGAGGATGAAGATCTCCTGGCACGGTCATTAAAATTTTCTTTGTTTTACGGTGTTTTGGTAAGTCTAGTTATTGCAGTCCTTGCGATTGTTTTTAACACGGAACTTATACAACTCTTTGGAAGCCTAGATGGGCAGTCGATGGATCTGGCGCGTGTCGCTGTCGTATGGTATTTGTGTGGACTTCCGTTTTTAACGATAACGGCGATTTTCCAAGACTTTTATCTGGCGAGCCAAAATCTCAAAACGACTTATTTTCTTACAATTTGTGAATCACTAGTCTTCGTTTTGGGAACCGGTCTAATTCTATCTTTATTCTTTGGAGAAGACGGGATTTTTTCGGCTTACTGTATCGGAGAGATAATTACGCTTGTAGGATTGGTCCTTTGGGTTTGGATCTGGACGAAAAAATTTCCCACGTCCATTAAAGATCTTATGATGCTTCCAAAAGCTTTCGAAGTGGAACACGTCGCAACGCTCAACCGGACGATAAGAAACGACTTAGATGAAGTTTTAGATCTCACGCAAGAGGTAAGAGATTTCAGTAAAGAAAATAACATAGATGAGGATAAAGCTTTTCTTTTGGCTTTATCAATCGAAGAGATGGCGGGTAACGTCACAAAGTACGCCTATAAAGACGACAAGGATCATTTTGTAGATATATTTGTTTTAGTAAATCAATTGGGGGAAGTGGTCCTTCGAATGAGAGACGATGGCGTCCCATTTAATCCTTTTACCTTTTTACAGGAAGAAGAAAAAAATCAAGAAGACCCGTATGCGCATATGGGAATTCGTCTGATCAAACGTTCGGTTGATTTCATCGATTACCGTTATAGCTTGGGGATGAATAACTTGTTAATTCGGATCACCTAAAATTATTGATCCAATCGGAATTTAATTTTAACTAAGATTCTCATTGGTTTGATGAGAATCTTTTTTTACGTATTAAGCAAAAGTAGATGGAGTACTAACTTTTATTTTTACGTAAATCCAAACTTAATGAATGCTTAGCCGGGTAGTAATTATTTTATTATCTTGGCGCATCCGAAAAAAGAAACCGGAGCCAAAACTCATCAATTGAGATGAGCTTTGGTTCCGGTTTCTTTGATTAACTCTACTTTTTCTTTTGTTTTGCCGTACAAATAAGTCGGATAAACTGAAATAATTAAAGCAATAAAAAAGAACCCAGATAAATCCTTCTTCTTCTCTTTTCTCTGGGTCGTTTTTACAATTCCGTTTCTTTGAAAAAAACGGCCACTTCATAAGTGACCGTATTTAAAGCTATTTCGTAGCTAAAGTATCAAGACCGGATTGGACTTTGGATTTAAGATCGGAAATGGTAGTTTTTATACTTTCCGCGCCATCTTCCGTAAAGGTATTGGCACTTTCGTCAATTTCCTTTTCCGTATCGTCTAAAGATTGCATAATGTCTTCGCCTTCTTTTTGGAGGTCGGCTTTTGTATCTGCAGTAGCGCTTTCAACATCTTTAACGAAACCGTCTACAGCAGCTTCCGATACTTTAAGTACGCCTTCAACTGCTTGTGTAGCGTTTTCTTTATCTTCATCAGCTGTACTACTGCTCGAGGAACATCCTGCAAAAACAAATAGGCCGGCCAGTAAAAGGACAGACAGTAAAACACATAACTGTTTTTTCATTATAAAACCTCAAAAAAATTATTTTATTTCATAAACTAACTTAGGACGTCTTAGGACCAGGGAAGTAACTTCTTCTTGACAGGTTCTGAAAACCTACAAAATCAGTATTTTATCCCTACCAATTGACTTTAAAAAGGCCCATACAACCTCAACCGGTCAATTAACTCACTAAATTCAAAAGTTCATCTTTAAACCGAATTACCGTAGTCGGAACAAATCCGTAAATCCCTTAATAATTTTGGTTTAAAGCGACCGCCTAAAGCTTTCTTTAAATTTAGTAACCTTCGGCGTCCGCATTCATTTAGTCTAAGAAACATTGTCAGATATCATTATAACATTTTAAAAGCCACATTCAGTTGCGTGGCATTCGTCGAAGATAATTTTACCTTTCGAAATCAATTTCTTGGTCCAACCGACAAAACCCGAACAGTGTAAATAAAAATGTAATAAAAGTGGTTAGAAGTAATTAACTTAATCGTGCGGAAATGAGAAGATGGTGATATTAGTTTACAACAGGAGGCCTACATAAAGCTAGAAAACAATTAGTAACTAGC
>CANRHG010000109.1 GCA_947630385.1 uncultured Eubacteriaceae bacterium | reverse complement strand
CAGTTTTGACTTAGACTGCCAAAAAGCCAGGGAGAGCGGCTATACCTCTGTCTGTGGCCTCGACTTTAACGACGGCTTTATCGAACTGGCTACGAGTGACTTGAAGGGGAATCTTATCTATCAGGACCACGTTAAGCTCGTCTTTCATGGAACAGGAAACCGGGCTAAAACCGAGATGCAGTAAAAGATAAACGAAATTGTTAAGCTCTGCAAGAAGAACAACTGGGAACTTGTAGTCGAAGACCTGGATTTTGTTGCGACCAAAGCCGGGATGGGAAAAGGAAGAAATAAAAAACAAAAAAGACTTAACCGGATCGTCCATACTTTGGATTACAGAAGATATAAAGAGACTTTAGAAAGAGTGAGCAAGAAAGAAGGGATCAAGATCACATTTATCCCTCCTTACAATACATCGATTAACGGACTAGAAAAGTTTGGAGAAAGCAAGAAGCTAAATAGACATCAGGCAGCCGCCTATTATATCAGTCGAAACAGATTCGAAGCAGCTTAAAACAAATATCGGCTTTTAAGCATTTTCGGGACCGAGTGATGTCGAAATTGCCTATGGAAGACCGATTTATTTGAGGTCAAAAGACTAAAATGGGAAATTTTCCCTCCGCTGCAGTCCCTTACCTGAACTGAGAGAAGCTGGTGATGTCTTTTGATTTTTTTGAGTGGAACTGTGGCCACTCGTCTGTTCAGACTTTAAAAAATTCTGTAGCCTCTTAAGAATGATGTTAGGACAGGATAATGTTATTCTTATCTCTAATTCTTCTAAAGTATTAGAAAAAAGAGTGACTGCAGACTACAGTCGAAGTGAGAAAAATAAATTTAAGAATGACCTAAACCAAAAAGAGAAGAAAAATCCGAAAAAAATGATTAGTTAAAAAAAGACGCTCAGGTGCGAATTTAGATTTAAGTAATTAGATTCTTTTGAAGAAGAAAGCCGGGAGAATTAAAGCTCTCCCGGCTATATTGAAAATTAAAAGTTAATAATGATTTTTGATTGAAACGATGTAGATATTTGGTTTACCTTCTTCGGTAACATCCATGTTAAATACAAAACGATCTCTTTTATTGATTTTACGACTATATAGGCCAGATAGATTTCCTTTTAATCTCTCACTTCCCATCGCAAAACCAACTGGATCACGTTTAAGTTGCTTATAGAGCTTTTCAATCTTGTCCAAGTTTTTTCTTTCGTTAAGACGAGCGTATTCAAAAAACTCATCGATCGCTCGGCTACTCCATTCCATTTTCTCTGACAGCTTTGAGTGCTTCCTCGAAGTCGAACTGGATGCCTTCGCCTCTCCTATATTGTTCCATAGCCTTTAATAGGCTTTTAACATTTTCTTCATTGTAAAAGCCGTCATCGTTATAATCATCATACTCTTCTAGATAGTACGGCGAGTTTTTATCTTTTTTCATTCGATCACCTCCTTAAATCTGATTTTATCCGATTTAACTAAGTTTTCAAAGCCATAAAAATGTTAACCTACAAAATTTTCTGACCGAAAAATAGAAATCTTTAGCTTAAAATCGCTGAAAAGTTATAATGATTAAAGGTTCCTTAAAGTTCGAGATTTTTTGCAGGTTAAGATCAGCGTTTAAAACCCAAGAAAGAGGATTATTACATTAGTTAATTTAAAATTTCCTTGTTCACGGAAGTCATTGAATATACCAATTTTGTAAATACTATATTTAATCCGCTTACCTTACAAAACTGATCAACTCTTTTGTAACATCGGTTAAATTTTTTAGTAACGTTCAAAAATTTTTGTAATATGTCGGATTTTTGTAGGTTAACTGAAAAGCCAGAGGATCCTAATAGTTCCAACTGTATTCTATTCCACGATTTAAGATATAAAAAAAGACCCTCGAAATGAGGGTCTTAATTGGCGGTTTTGTAGATTACCCACAAACAATTTATTAAGCTCATATGAGCGGAATTTTCAAAATTAAATGGCGGAGAAGGTGGGATTTGAACCCACGCACCGGATTAACGGCCTATGCCCTTAGCAGGGGCACCTCTTATAGCCACTTGAGTACTTCTCCATATGATATGAATGGCCGAGAGGGTGGGATTTGAACCCACGTGGGCGTGAGCCCAAACGGTTTTCAAGACCGCCTCGTTATGACCACTTCGATACCTCTCGACGTGAACGTTACTATTATATGGCCAGAAACGATTTTTGTCAAGAAAAATTTTTTGAATTTTCTTCATTTTTTTTGCGACGGATCTCAAGAATTCCATTGAGGCCGCACAAAAAAGTTACCAACAAAAGCATGACCGTAAGGGGCAAAAAAGCGCGTAGATTAACAAACGCATAGACGTTTAAAGCAATACTCAAAAAACAGTAAAGAAAGCTAACACAGGTATAAAAATAGAGTCTGGTTTTGCTGTTGAGGTAGCGTTTAATGGTTTTGGACTTAAATAGAGCTTTGCCGTCAATCAGTTCAATACCGTTGGTTTCAGCCAGGTCCTGAGCGTTTTTCGTAAAGATTGAGTTTGTAACTACGAATCCCTTTTGACAGTTATAATAATTTAATCCGGCCACGATCTCCTGTACCGCCCCAACGCCGACTTTTCCTTCGTAGCGTTTGCACTGAATCCCGACGCGCTCGCCATCTTTTTCGGCCGTAATATCGACCCCATAGTCTCCCGAATCCGGAGTCAGCTTAACTTTCCGGTAGCCTTTGGATTCCAACCACCGCGCCACGAGTTTTTCAAATTCCTGTCCGCTCATCTGATTGATGCTCTTAGGTGGAAAGCATCCAAAAAGTGGTCTTAAAAGTAGACGGGTAAGATAAATACCGAAGTATAGAAGATATTTCAGTAAAGAAATAAGAATTTTAATGAGCAGTTTTGCGCAGTTTAGGACAAAGGAGAAAAAGCCTATAAAAAATTCCAGGATCAGAGTCAGTAAAAAAGTAAATATTCCGATTATTGAAGCCATTTTGTTTACCTTTATTGCAATATTATAACCCAGTTTTGCCGGTCAATCGAAAAAGAGAAAAGAAAAAAGATGGGCTTAGTTCCCATCTTTCTTGTTCTTTCCTTTGTATTTTATCACCAAATACATAATGTAGATAACTAAAACTACAATTAGTATGATGACAAGCCAAAAAGCAAACGTCATAATAGACTGGCTCGCGTTAAAGATGAAACGGTTGTAAGCCGCCTGAAAACGCATCCCTAAATAAATTCCAAATCCAACTAAGACCACGACCGCGATCACGGCGAAGATCAACTTGGATTTAAAGGAAGATTTTTTCTTCTTTGGTTCTTGATTATCTTGACTCATAATGGACCGAAACCTTTCTGAGAGTTATTATATCAAATTTTCGCAAGTTGTTTCTTTAGCTCTTTGATCAGGTTTTCTTCGGTCTCACGGGCAGGTCCACCGTAAACGTTTCGCCGGTCGACCATTTTTTTAAGCGAGATCGCATCATACACGTCTTTATTAAATAAGGAAGAAAAGCCGTTGAGTTCTTCTAGACTCAGGTCTTCGATCGCCCGTCCGTTTTGTTCGCAAAAAAGAACGATACGTCCAACGATCTCATGGGCCTCACGAAACGGTAGATCTTTTGCGGCAAGATAATCGGCCAGATCGGTTGCGTTGATAAAACCCAGTTTGCAGGCCTCGAGCATTTTTTCTTTGTCAAACTGTGCCGTTGCAATCATGCGCTCAAAGATCGTAAGACTCTTGGCCAAGGTATCAAACGAGTCGAAGACCGGTTCTTTGTCCTCCTGCATATCTTTGTTGTAGGCTAGGGGAAGACCTTTCATCGTGACAAGTAGGGAAATCAGGTTTCCGTAGGTCCGTCCCGTTTTTCCGCGAATGAGTTCGGCCAGATCCGGATTTTTCTTTTGTGGCATGATCGACGACCCGGTCGTGTAGCGGTCGTCCAAATGGATAAAGCCGAATTCCACACTATTATATAAGATGATTTCTTCGCAAAAGCGCGATAAATGCATCATGCAGACCGCGCAGGCCTGAAGAAAATCGAGCGCGTAGTCCCGGTCCGAGACCCCGTCGATGGAGTTGGCTTTGGGGGCCTTGAAATCAAGAAGCTCGGCCGTATAAAAACGGTCGATATCAAACGTGGTTCCGGCCAGTGCTCCGGAGCCAAGCGAGCACTCTCTTAAGTCTTCCTCTCTTATAAACTTAAAACGCTTGATGTCGCGAAGAAACATCTGGACATAAGCGTTTAGGTAGTGCGCCAGCGTGATCGGTTGGGCGCGCTGGAGATGCGTATAGCCCGGAAGGATCGTATCCAGATTCTCTTCGGCCAGTTCGAGTAGAGTTTTAATTAAGGCTTTAATATGGTCGATGACTTCATCGCAGGCCGAAACAAGATAGAGCTCAAAGTCGGTAGCGACCTGGTCGTTTCTTGAACGGGCCGTATGGAGTTTTTTTCCGGCCTCACCGATTCTCTCCGTGAGGAGAGCTTCGATATTCATATGAATGTCTTCATAAGTCTCACTGAAGTCAATTTTCTCGTCTTCGTAGTCGCGAAGAATCCCCTCTAAGCCAGAACGGATCGCCTCGTATTCTTCCTCATTTAAAATCTCGCTTTTTTCGAGCATTTTGGCGTGGGCCAGGCTGCCTTTGATATCTTCTTTATACAAGCGCCGGTCAAAATCAATCGAAGCGTTGAATTCATCGGTCAGCTGGTCCGTCGCTTCCTTAAACCGTCCGCCCCAGAGTTTTTTCATTCGTTATCTTTTTTCGGCGTCTTATTTGACAAACGCATCAACGCCCGAACTTTAAGCGGCAGTCCGTAAAGACGGATAAAGCCTTCGGCGTCGTGATGGTCGTATAGGTCTCCCGTCGTAAAACTGGCGATCTCGGCGTTATACAGCGAGTACGGGGAGTCGATGTACATGACCGTCATGTTGCCTTTATAAAGTTCCAGTTTAACTTTTCCCGTGACCGTTTTTTGGGTTTCGTCCACAAAGGCGGAGAGCGCTTCCCGTAGCGGGGTAAACCACATGCCGTTGTAGGCGAGTTCGGCGAATTTTACGCTGGCCTGGTTTTTGAAGGCGAAAGTTTCCCGGTCTAGGCACATGTGTTCGAGTTCGTCGTGGGCTTTCCAGAGCAGGCTCCCGCCCGGTGTTTCGTAGATCCCACGCGATTTCATGCCCACGACACGGTTTTCGATCAAGTCGACCACGCCGATGCCGTGTTTGCCGGCGATTTTGTTGCATTCTTCTAAGATTTCTTTGGCCGACATTTTCTTTCCGTTTACGGCCACGGGAATGCCTTGTTCAAAATCGATCTCAACGAGTTCCGGCTCGTCCGGTGTATCTTCAAGAGGGTTTGTCAGTTGCAGAAGATGGCTGTACCTCGGCTTTTTGGTCGGGTCCTCCAGCTCGAGCCCTTCGTGGGATAAATGAAGGATGTTGCGGTCCCTGGAATAACTCTGGTCTTTACTCATCGGCACCTTTATGTCGTGGACGATGCAGTAATTCATGCAGTCCTCCCTGCTTTGCAGGTCCCATTCCCTCCAGGGCGCAATGATCTTAAGCTGTGGGTCGATGGCCCCGATACCGAGTTCAAAACGGACCTGATCGTTTCCTTTTCCGGTCGCGCCGTGGCAAATGTACTGGGCGCCTTCCTTGTGGGCGATTTCTACGAGCTTTTTAGCGATCAGGGGTCGGGCCAAAGACGTTCCGAGCAAATACTTTTTCTCATACACCGCACCCGCTTTTAGGGCCGGCCAAACGTAGTCTTCGACAAATTCGTCGACGACGTCTACGAGGTAGAGCTTGCTTGCGCCGGAGGCTAGGGCTTTTTCTTCGAGGCCTTCGGTTTCTTTTCCCTGTCCGACGTCGATGCAGGCACAGATGACTTCCGGGTCGTTATAGGTTTCTTTTAGCCAGGGAATGATCGTGGTCGTGTCCAGTCCCCCCGAATAGGCCAGGACTACTTTTTCTTTATTTTCTGCCATTTTATTCAAAATTCCTCGTTTTTATTCATTAAAATTTTTAAATCGACGCTAATTATAACATAATAAACAAAATTTTTGTATATTTATGCAAAACAACTTTTCTTTTTTACTGGAGTTTGTTAAGATATTAATCACTTGTTATGAATATCTCAATTATCGGTGCGACGGGTTACGTCGGACAGGAACTGGTCCGGCTCCTGTTAAAGCACCCAAAGGTTCGAATAACCCACCTCGGTTCGACGAGTACGACCGAGCGTTACGATAAGCTTTTTCCGGCTTTTGCGGGTTTTACCGATTTAAAGCTAGAGCCGTCTGATCTTAAAGCTTTTGCCGAGGATTCGGATTGTGTCTTTTTGTCGCTCCCCCACGGGATCGCTTCAAAAGAAGTCACAAAAGAAATCCTGGCTAAGACCAAGATCATCGACATGGGCGCGGACTTTCGCTTAAAAGACGTAAAGACCTACGAGGCCTGGTACGGGGTCAAGCATTATAGCCCCGGGTTGTTGGATAAAGCCGTTTACGGCCTTAGCGAGCTGTACCGGGATGACATAAAAAAG
>CANRHG010000108.1 GCA_947630385.1 uncultured Eubacteriaceae bacterium | reverse complement strand
CCGTTTTCCCGGTCGTGAAAGGGGAATTTTTTGTTTCTGACCGGAACAAAAAGCAGATAGTTTTGTGTTTTCTTTGCCATAGAATGCAGTCCTTTCCCGTTGCTGGATACAACAAATCCATACAGGGCACAAGGCCCTGTATGGAAGCAAAGTTATTTCGAGGATTTCTTTTCCACCATCATCCGTATGGACGATGAA
Organism: uncultured Eubacteriaceae bacterium; assembly: GCA_947630385.1. GTDB lineage: Bacteria > Bacillota > Clostridia > Eubacteriales > Eubacteriaceae > CANRHG01. The sequence continues at coordinate 6,340 of CANRHG010000108.1, read as the reverse complement.
GTCGCCCGCTTCATCAGCAAAATCGATTCCGTCAAATACGGACAACACGCAGCGGGCAAACGTGAATCCCTTTTATTCAGAAATGTGCTGATTTATGTAATCCAGGTTTTGCTGGATCCTTCGAAAAAATACGGAGCACGTAAGAAAAAAGCGCTCGAATACTACGAAAACGAATTGAGCAGACAGGAATCCTACCAGGAAGCGATCCGCGACCAGGAACTGCGCGACCGTACCCGCAGGATCTTTATCGGCTACGGTTATCTTCCGTTTTGTATTTACGACGAATGGGCCGCCGTCGAGCGGGGGCTTCGACAAAGCGATATTTTAATGGAATCCCTGATCCCACAGCGGGAGCAAAAGACCGGTAACCGCGACCAAAAGATCTTTTACGCGCCTAAAGCGATCAACACCTTCGAACAACAATCGGCCCAGATCGCGAAAGAACTCGACATCAAAAAGCTTCCCGTGGCCAGGGGTCTTATCTATAAAAACCTACTCGAAGAAATACGCTCGGCCTGTAGCGGGGAGTTTATCAGGCTTGCCGGGGACATCGTAGAGCCCGGGGAGAGCCTAGAGAGCGCGCTTAAAAAGTACTCGGACTTGAAGGCGATCAAGCCGGAAAAAGCCTATTATCTGGGGCTTTTTATCTACTATCTGATGGAAAAAGGGGTACTTGAGAGCGTAGACTTCTTAGACCACTACGACGAGACGGTAAGAATCTTTAATAAACTCAATCCCGAAAAGAAAGCGCAGATCGAGTTTAGCCCGCTAAAGGTACCGAAGAAAAAGAGCTTTGACAGCGTGATCGAGATCAACGTGCCGAAAAAAGAACCGGTCGAGGTCGATCCGTTCTTACTTAGCATCGCGACCGACGAAAAAGATATGGACACGGACCTCGATACGGTCCTTAAGGCCATACAGGGCTTTAACGAAAGCGATGAAGAGACGTGAAGATCCTGTTTGTCGAAGACGAAAAACTACTGGCCGACGCGCTCGGTCACCTGTTTGAAGAAAACGGTTTTACCTCTTTCGTCTGTTACCGGGGCGACGATGGCCTAAAAAAAGCCCTGGAGGAGGACTTCGACGTGATCGTGCTCGATATAATGCTACCGGGAATCGACGGGTTCGAGTTTATCAAGGAGCTAAGAAAGCATAAAAACGTGCCCGTGCTGATGCTCACGGCCAAGGACTCGCTAAGAGACAAGGTCGACGGGCTAAACCTCGGTGCCGACGACTACCTGGTAAAACCCTTTGAGTCGGACGAGCTGATCGCCCGGGTCGGGGCTTTGACGAGACGCGCCCGCCCCACCGGTGGGACCGATCTTGAGATCAACAGCGAGACCCTAGAGCTCATCGTCGGGGACCGCCACATCGAGCTGACCAAAAAGGAGGAAGAACTCCTAAGGTACCTGCTAAAGAGCCAGGGCCACCCGCGCTCGAAAGGGCGGATCCTTAGCGAAGTCTGGAAAGGCCAGAGCGGGATCAGCGAAAATTCGGTCGAACTGTACATTCACTATCTTAGAAATAAACTCAAGGGCTCGGGCTACCGCATCCGTACGATCCGTAACAAAGGCTACCTGCTCGCAAAGGAATAATGGAGACCTTTGGAAAACTAAGAAGGCGACTGACGCTTACCTACACGTTGGTGCTGGCCGGGCTTTCGGTGCTTACGGCTGTGATTTTACTGGTCGCGATCACCTTGAATCTCGAGCGCGAAAACAACGATACGCTCAAGATCTCCACGACCCAGCTCGCCAACGCCTACGAGCTTTCGGAAAGCGACCTACAAAGCCCGGAGCTTGAAAACCTCTTAAACGGCCTGTCGGACAACGCGACGGATTATAGGGTCTGGGACAGTAAGGCGCAGCTCGTCTTAAAGAGCGACGAGAGCGTGCTCGATGACGAGACGGCAAGCTTCCTCGTCAAAAAATTTTATGCGACCAATAACGACACCGCCGAGATCACGGATTTTGACCGGGGCACCGAAAGTTTTAAGGTATGTACGAACGGCTTCGTCTCCGGGGGAAAACTTACGACGGTCATGCTCACAAAGAACATGTCCTCGCAGCGCTACCTCTTAGAAGAGCCGCTCCTTATCGTTATAGCCGTGATTATCACGGGGCTTATCATTTCGGTCTTTCTCGGCAATCTCCTGGCCAGAAAAGCCCTCGAGCCGGTCAAAAAAAGCTACGAACAACAACGAAATTTCCTGGCCGACGCTTCGCACGAACTCAGAACGCCCGTCGCGGTCGTCCTGGCCAACCTCGAAGCGGCGGGAACCGATAACGGACCGTGGATCTCAAACGCGTACGACGAGACCAAAAAGATCAAGCGCGTCGTCGAGGATCTCCTGTTTTTGGCCAAAGCCGACGCGGGCGAGACCGTCTCGGACTTCGAGCCGGTGGATCTTTCCTACCTCGTTTTGGGCGTGACCGAAAAACTCGAGCCTCTGGCAAGGCAGAAAAACCTCGATTTTTTTGTAAACATCGACGCGGCCGAACAGTACGTCTTCGCGGACGCCAAACGCATCGAAGAGGCCCTGACGGTCTTTATCGACAACGCCATCAAATATACCGACAGCGGCAGCGTTTCGGTAAAACTTTTGAGCGATACCGACAGCGTGCGTGTTATAATCGACGATACCGGCGTTGGGATCGCCAAAGAGGATTACGAGCGCATCTACGAACGTTTCTACCGGGCCGGACAGACCCGGGACAAGAGCGGGACGGGACTCGGCCTGGCAATCGCGCGCTACATCTTAAACGAGCACAAAGCGGGCATCAAGCTAAAGAGCGAACCCGGAGAAGGCTCGAGTTTTACCCTAACGTTTAAACGGATATACAAAAAATGACACAACTTTTAGAAGGTTTAAATACACAACAACAAAAAGCGGTCCAGACGACGGATGGGCCGCTTTTAATACTTGCGGGAGCCGGTAGCGGCAAGACCCGTACGATCATCACGAGGATCGCTTACATCTTAGAGCAAAGGCTGGCCTACCCAGACCAGATCCTAGCGATAACCTTTACCAACAAAGCGGCCGGCGAGATGAAAGAACGCATCGCGGGCATGGGCATTGCCGGAAGCGAGCGCATCTGGATGTCGACCTTTCACGCGGCCTGCGCGAGGATCCTGCGGCAGTTCGCCGACCGGCTCGGCTATACGAAGCGCTTTAAGATCTTAGACGCGGCCGACCAAAAACAGTTGATGAAGGCGATCATAAAGAACCAGGAACTAAATCCCAAAGAATACGTCCCCGCTAAGATCATCTCTAAGATCTCAAGGGCCAAGAACGACAAAAAAAGCCCGGACGATTTAAGGCAGGAAGCCAAATCAAAAGAGGGCCGCATCACCGCCCAACTTTACGCCCGGTATAATGAAGAGCTAAGGAGATCGGATTCGATGGACTTCGACGATTTGATCCTAAACGCGAACCGGCTTATTCGAAGCGATGAGGAAGTCCGAAACTATCTGCAAAACAAGTTTAAGTATATTCTCGTCGACGAGTTCCAGGACACGAACCGCCCCCAAAACGAGTTTGTAAAACTCATCGGGGCCAAAAACGCCAACGTCTGCGTCTGTGGGGACGAAGACCAGTCGATCTACGGCTGGCGCGGAGCGCAGGTCGAGAACATCCTAAACTTTACCTACGAGTGGCCGGACGCGCAGATCGTGCGGCTCGAGCAAAACTACCGCTCGACGTCGACGATTTTAAACTGCGCCAACGCGGTCATCAAAAACAACAAAAACCGGCTCAACAAAAAGCTCTGGACCGAAAACGGGGAGAGCGATGCCAAACTCCAGGTGATCGACTCCGAAAGCCCGATCACCGAAGCGAGTTTTATCGCCGATAAAGTCAGCGAACTCCTATCACGCGGCTACCGCTACGGAGACCTCGCGGTGCTTTACCGGGCCAACTACCAGTCGAGGAGCATTGAAAACGCCTTCGTAAACGCCGGGATCCCTTACAAGACGATCGGATCGCTAAACTTCTACCAACGCGCCGAAGTAAAAGACATGCTCTCCTACCTGGCCCTGATCGAGTCCAACAAGGACGACGTGGCTTTTGAGCGTATCGTCAACCAACCAAAGCGAGGGTTAGGTCCCGCCGCGATAGAGAAACTGCGGGAGTTTGCCGAGTTTAAGGGCTGGGGACTGTACGAGACCGTACAGAACTTAGAAGACGTACCTACGCTGACAAACGCGCAAAAAAATAAATTTAAAAGATTTCGAAATATTATTGAGACGGCAAGAGACAGTTCCGATACGATCACGGGTAGGCTTGAAACCCTGTTCGAGCAAAGCGGCTACGCGGACTATCTGTCCTCGGAAAAGGTCGAAAACGGACAGTCGCGACTGGATAACATACGAGAACTCATCACCGGGGCCGAACAGTTCGATCTCGAGCACCCCGGGGCGGGTCTTACGGGCTTTTTGGAACACGCGGCCCTGACCTCCTCGACGGACGAGACGTCCGAAGAAGGCCAGGTAAGCCTGATGACGCTTCACAGCGCCAAAGGACTCGAGTACCCGGTCGTTTTCATGACGGGCATGGTCGAAGACGTCTTTCCCTCGGGCCTGAGTATCAGTGAAGGCAACGAAGAGGAAGAACGAAGGCTGTGCTACGTCGGGATCACCCGGGCGATGGAAGAACTTTACTTGTGTTCGTACCAGACCCGTTTTGCCGGAAGGGACTACTACAGCTGTGAGCCTTCGCGTTTTATCAACGAGCTCCCGGAAGAACTCGTGGAATTCAAAAACTACGACCGGTTCGGCGGACTCAGCGATGGGGAAAAACGGCCGACGTTTCGTTCGGGGCTGGGCTTTAACAAAGAAATGCTATTAGAAAATGGACAGGTCGGGGACAAGCGGAGTGCCGGACTTAAAACCGGAGATCTCGTCTTTCATAAAAATTTCGGAAAAGGAGTCGTCACGCAGTACCGCTCGAAAAAAGATATGGCCGTCGTCGTCTTTCCGGAAAACGGGGTCAAGACCATGAAAGGTTCTTATTTGACTAAACTATGAACGTAAAAGAACGAATCGACACGTTAAGGCGTGAGATCAACGAAGCCAACAAACACTACTACGAAGAAGACGCCCCGCAGATCTCGGACTTTGACTACGACGAGCTCATGAAGGAGCTAATTAGGCTCGAAGAAGAAAATCCGGAGTTTGCGGACGATAACTCCCCGACAAAGCGTGTCGGCGGGAAGGTGCTCGAAGGATTTGAAAAGTACGAATTTTTGACCCCGAAGCTTTCGCTTTCAAACGCCTTTGACGCCAAAGACTTGAGGGATTTTGACCGCAGGATCAAAAAGGAGTTTCCGAACGCCCAGTACTGCGTCGAGTACAAGTTCGACGGGTTAACCGTCGTGCTCTTCTACGAAGACGGAAAGTTTGTCCGGGGCGCGACCAGAGGTGACGGCGCGGTCGGAGAGATCATCACCGACAATTTAAAGACGATAAAGCCCATTCCTCTAAAACTCAGTGAGGACGTAAGTCTTGAAGTGCGGGGAGAAGTGCTCATCCACAAGGGAGCGTTTGAGAAATTAAACGAAGAGCGCGAAAAAAACGCGCAGCCTCTTTTTGCCAATCCCCGTAACGCCGCCGCGGGCTCACTCAGGACCCTTGATACGGCCATCACGGCCTCTAGACCGCTCGATATTTTTGTCTTTAACCTGGAAAGCGAGCTGCCCGACATCAAGACCCACAGCGAGGCCATAGAGTACCTCGACAAACTCGGCTTTAAGACGACCCCGATACGGGTCTTTGACAACATCGACGACATCATCATCTACATCGACGAGGTCGAGCACGGGATCAGGGAAAACTTGCCCTTTGAGATCGACGGGATGGTCCTAAAAGTCAACCAGTTCGATATCCGCGAGGAACTCGGCAACACGACCAAGAGCCCGCGCTGGGCGATCGCCTACAAGTTTGCCCCACAGGAAGCACAAACCGTCATCAAAGCCATCACCGTCCAGGTCGGACGCACGGGGGTACTCACACCGGTTGCGGAACTCGAACCGACGCCGCTGTCCGGCAGCGTCATCAGCCGGGCGACGCTCCACAACGAAGACTACGTCAAACAAAAAGACATCAAAGTCGGCGATACGGTCCTGATCCGAAAAGCCGGGGACGTCATCCCGGAAGTCGTGCGGCCTGTGATAAAAGAACGAAGCGGGGACGAGACGGATTTTGTGATGCCCCACTACTGCCCGGTGTGTGGCTCGGAGACGTTTCGAATAGAAGGGGAGGCAGCCACGCGCTGTCTAAATCTCGACTGCCCGGCCCAGGTTTTCGGCCGGATCGTCCACTTCGCGAGCCGGGACGCGATGGA
>CANRHG010000107.1 GCA_947630385.1 uncultured Eubacteriaceae bacterium | reverse complement strand
GGCCTCAACACGATCACCTTCAAGGTCATCACGACGGACGTCTGGTAAGGCGGTAGGGTCTGGGTCAGGGCCGGGTTCATCAGCGAAAAGCGCGGGCGGTAGCCTTCGTGGTGAAGCCCACGTTTGATCCCGTTCATGTCCTGGATGACCGCGCTGTTGGAGCCTTCGCTTCCGGCCGCGGAGATCGTAAGGACCGTACCCACGGGTAGGGGTTCGGGAAGCTCGATCCCTTCTTCGGTGAACAGGTCCCAGAAGTCCCCGTCGTAGTTGGCGCCGACGGCGATGGCTTTGGCCGTATCGATCGCCGAGCCGCCGCCGAGACCTAAGATAAAGTCGATGTCCTTGTCTTTTACGATGTCGAGTCCTTCGTAGACCTTGTCCGCCCTGGGATTGGGGTGGACCCCGCCCAGTTTTTCAACAGTCAGTCCTTCGTCTTCCAGGGAATTTACGACCCGCTCCAGGACGCCGCTTTTTTCGGCGCTTTTACCACCGTAGACGACTAAAACGTTGTTGGCCCCGTATTTTTTGGCCAGTTTCCCGGCGTCGCTTTCTACGCCTTCGCCGAAGACGAACTCCGTCGGGGAATGAAAGGTAAAATTATTCATATCTCTCCTATTCTACTGCGGTTTCGGTTTCTTCCTGCGTTTCTTCGAGGACCTCTCCGGTCTCACCGGATTCTTCGGTAGGTGTCCCTTCAGGCTCGACCTGTGGGGTCTCCACGGGCTGGGAATCCTGCGGAGGGGTCACTTCTTGGGGATTTTGTGGAGGGGCCACTTCCTGTGGGGCCTCGATCAGTCCGTCGGCGACTTCGGCCGACTGTAGGGCCTGGTCGTAGATGTAGTCGATCTGGTAAAAGGCGTTCATCGCCGTGTTCCACAGATCGACCGTATCGGCAAGCCCCGCCGGATCGCCACTTGAGAGGGCGTCCTGGCCGGCGGCGATGGCGTTGTTAAAGCTGTCCGCCGCGGCGTTGACCGACTGTTGTACGGGGTAGGCCGGATCCGAAGCCGGCACGGGCTCGAGCGAGAGCACCTGGGTGCACAGCGCCTGGACTTCCGGGAGGATCACCCGCGCCCTGTTGAGCCCGGTCTCGGAGACGAGCATCCCGTTTAGGTACAGGGACTCGTATTCCTGCATTTGTGGCGGGATCTCGGTATTAAACTGCGAGACGTACATGTTGTCCCAGTACGCGTTTAAGGCCTCGACCTGGGAGGCCGGCGCCTCCTCTTCGGTGGTTGACGTCGGAACGAAGGGGAGATACAGTAGCCACCCCCACAAGACGAAGTAAAGTAGGAAGAAGACCGTCAGTCCGATTCTTAGTTTTTTGTCAAAGACCTTAAAGACCCACATGAGCACGAGCCCCACCGGTGGGATGAGAATTAAAAGCAAGAGCGTAAACCAGTCCGTCTGGTAAAACGGGACTTTCGGCTCGGGCCCTTCGGCCTGGGCTGGAGGTCTTACCACTTTGGGTGGGGCGGGCTCGGGTGTTTCCGTCTCAAAGGCGGGCTTAAAAGCCTTACTTAAGTCCGGCTGTACGGACTCGGGCGAGCCGATCGGCTCGAGTTCCTCGGCTTCTACCGGCGCGGGAGGCTTGGGTTCCTCGATCGCCGGCTGGGCTTTGAGGGCCGCGTAAGCCTGCGCGGCGTGTTGTTTGTACAGTCCCGAATCGGCCGGATTTTCGGCGTCGATCTCGATGACGACCCCGCCTTCGTTGGACGGGCGTATCGTCAGGCGAAACGGGCCGGCTTTTTCGGCCGTCAGCACCCCGTCCGGGCCGCTTTGTATGTTTTTAAAGCCGGCCGAAGCCAGGGCTTGTTTGGAGGCTTTGGTCCATAAGTCTACGCTGTCTCCAGCTAAAAAATATTCGTTCATCGAGTAAAAAATTTCCTTAAAGTCTTGACAGTTTAATAAAAATTTCGTATTATTAATACATTGCGGCTGTAGCTCAATTGGCAGAGTATCGGCTTCCCAAGCCGAGGGTTGCGGGTTCGATCCCCGTCAGCCGCTCCATAACGAAACTCCTTACTCCGATCCGAAAGGGTCGGAGTTTTTTAGTTTAAGCAGGTCGTAACGAGTTTTTCCGGAAGCTTGTAGTGGATGAGCTCTTTGCTATCGAGGTCTTCCTTGTTCATGTCCACGCTGTAGACGTTCGGGTTGTAATAGGTCGTAAAGTAGAAGATCCCCTTGTCGGTGTTGGCGCAACAGCTGTAGAGCGTGGTCTCGTACTGGTCTTCTTCGACTTGGTTTTCACCGGAAGTCTGTTGTACGGAGCCGAGAAGGTGGAAGTATTCGGCAACGTTCATCCCTTCGTCGTTCGGGTCGCAGCGCGAGTTCATCACGCAGAACGTGCATTTGACAAAACGCGAGACGGAGTCGGCCCCACCGGGAAGACCGATCGTGCCCATGCCGGTCGAGAAGACATCGAGCGCGCTCGTATCCTCACAAAAACGGATCGTCGGGCGCTTATTGGTGATGTTGAGATAGTTCGAGACGTTCACACGCTGGAAGTCAAACGGTGGGCAGTTCGTCAGTACCCCAAAGGGGTTTTCGTGAACTTCAAGCCCTTTGACCGTGCTTTCGACGACGATCGCGCCCGTCTTGTCCCCGATCTGCCAGTGAAGGGGAGAGCTCGGGGTATAGCTCGAGACGCTGTCGGGCGTGATGTTGATCTTCTTTAGGGCCTCTCTGGCCTGGTCTAAGTTGTCGCAGGTCCCTAGGATGTAGGGGATGAACTCGAAAGAGGCCAGGTTGATCTTTCCCTTTTCTTCCGGGAAGTAGTGGCAGTCCGCCGGGAAGTTCAGTCCCGCCATGCCGAGGCCTTTGTCGTTGGCGCCCTCGAAGTACTCCGGGTAGTTTCCTTCGATGACGGCCATGCCGATGATGGCGTTGTGGGTTTGTAGATCCGGCACGTGCCTAAAACGAAACGGATAATTTCTCGGCGTGATCACGACTTCGACCGGGTAAGTGATCCACAGATCGAGGTTACGGCCAAAGTAGTGGTCGCCGTTGACGTAATTAATCGACGTACACATATTTACTCCTTATAATTTAATTTCCGATTAATTCGATAAGAAATGCGTCCTTGGTGTTGCCTTCACGCACCTCTAGGTCGTCGAGGGTGCGGCTCTTCGGCGGGGTCTTTCCCTGGGCTAAGAGTTCCTGTACCGTATGGGCGGCCAGGCTCCAGCCGATGTCGGCCAGTTGGGCGCGCTGATCGAGCGGGATCAGTACCGGCCCGATCCCAAGGTCCGGGATCTCGAGTAGCGTCCCGTCGTCGCGGTCTTCGTAAATGGCCGGATAACTAAAGTAGAGTTCCTTCATTTTTACTGAGTTCCTTAAAATCTTCCTTTAATACGTGCAGTAACATCTTGCAGTCGTCGAGGGCCCGGTGGGACTGGTGTTCCCCGCCGTAGGCCTTGTACAGGGCGATCTGTTTTGGGCTGTCGACCACGCCCATGTGCAGGTGTTGGGCGCAGGCCAGGTCGTAGTCGATGCGGATGCCCGAGCGCTTGATGGCCCGCTCGATCAAGATCTCGTCGTAGTCGATCCCCCAACACAGAAAGGTCTTTTTGTGTCCGATCTTTTTTAACAGGCGCATCGCTTTGTATAGGCTCATGCCCTTTCTTGCCATCGAGTCGCTGATTCCGGTCAGTTTCGAGACGTGGTAGCCGATCTGGTGGCTCGGGCGCACGAGGGTGTTTAGAAGCTCGTTTCCGTCGAGGTCGATGGCGGCGATCTCTAAGATCTCGTCCGGGTTTTGGACCCCTTCGAGGTCTAAGATGATAAAGTCGTCTTTGTTCTCAAAATTCGGGCCGATCTTTTCGTACAGATCCAGGGCGTAGCGCCTGTTCGACTGCGCGATCTGCTCGTCTTTTTCCTTCTTTTTCTTTTCGTTTTCCAGAAAACTTGCCTGTAGGTTTAAAACCTCCGCCTCAGAGAGCCCCATCTCGTCCGCGATTTTTTCGGGCTCTAACCCTTGGGCGTAGAGCTCGGCAAACCAGCGTTCGTCAAAGCGCTCGATGCGTTCGGGCCTTTTTTCTAAGATCGTGGCGATGTCGTCTAGGCTTAGCCCCTGGGCCCTTAGGTACTTGTAATTTTCAAAGAGCTCCTTCGAGTGGGCCGGGTCCGGCTCGAGCCGTTTTTTAAGCTCTAAGTAAGGCTTGTAGTTTTTGGGGAAGATCCCCTGGCGTATCCAGATCTTTAAGAGTTTGTACAGCTCCCAAAGCCCGATCCCCATTTCTTCGCTTATTCTTTCGGGCGGCAGGTGGGAAAGTTTCCGGTACCGGTTGAGTTTGGATTTCATTAGTATTGCTCGAGACAATTATATCACGACCCAAAGAGCTAAAACGTGGAGCCCACCCCTCTGAGTTTTGATACAATAGGCGTGAGGTAGAAAATTGAGTTCTAAAAACGCGAAACGTAATAAAAGGAAAGAACATTTCCGTAATTACGACGAAGAAAAATACGCCCATCAGGGGCTTAAGAAAAAAGCGCCACCGGTCGTACAGCTTCCCGGGCAGCGCTTTGTGCGTATCGGCGGAGCGCTGCTGTTAATCGGCGGGCTCCTTTCGGCGGTCATGGTCTACTTTGCCATCAACAATTTAAAGACGATGAACACCGAGGATTTCATGGCGATCACCGAAGCGGCCGGACAGACCCCGATGCTCTATCTGACCAGTATCGTTCTGACGTCCATCGCCGCGGTCTTTCAGCTCGCTTTCGGTTATGCGATCTTTCGAAACGCTAGGAACCCGTTTTACTGGAAAAAGACGATGATCATGGCCGGCATCATGATGGCCATCGAAGTGGGGATCAACCTGTACATCATGTCGCAGTCGGCGACGGGGCTACAGATGGTTGAACTGGCCTACGGCTGCATCATTCCGGGCTTTATCATCTGGGGCGCCTACCGCAACAAAGCCTTTGCCCAAAACCATCCCGATTACGTTCCTCCGGAACCCACGCAGATGTTTTGACCTCCGAGCGGAGGTTTTTTTGATCTTATGCAACTAGACGGAAACGTAAACCACATCATTTTTCGTAACGAGCAAAACGGCTACACGGTGGCGGATTTCGAGGTCGGCGACGGCCAGGGCGGGGAGATCCTAGTTACGATCGTCGGGGAGTTCTTCGAGATCAAGGAAGGGGCCTACCTGCACCTCTCGGGTGAGTGGACCGACCACATGATCTACGGCGAGCAGTTCAAGGTCGACAGCTACCACACGAAGCTGCCGGAAAACCCGCAGGCGATAAAAAGTTACTTAGCTTCCGGCGCGGTGCCGGGGATCGGACCGAAGATGGCCGATACCTTAGTCGAGCGCTCTGGTGGAGAGATCTTTGATATCATCGAAAACGAGCCGGGCCGCTTACTTGAGGTGCCTGGGCTTGGAAAAAAGACCTTGGATAAGATCCTAAAAGGTTATCACGACACCAAAAGCGAGCGGGATATCATGGTCCTACTCCAGGACTACCAGATCCCGGTCAGGACCGCGAGACGGATCGTCGAGGTCTTTAAGGACAATACGGTCTCGGTCCTCATGGAGGATCCTTACCAGATCGCCCTGAAGGTCCCGGGCATCGGCTTTAAAAAGGCCGACGAGATCGCTTCGAACATGGGCTTAGAACAGGATAACACGCGGCGGATCGCCGCGGGGATCCTTTACGCCCTACAGGACTGTTATAAGACCGGAAACACCTACCTTCCAAAAGAAGAACTGGTTTCGGCCTCGGCGGGGCTACTCGGGGTAGAGAGGGAGCTAGTCGAGGACGAGCTCGACTCGGTCCTTTTTAGCGGACGGGCCTATAAAGAGGTCGTAGAGGGTAAAGAGCATTTTTACCCGATAGAGCTTTATAAAGCCGAGGACAACGCGGCTTATTGTCTAAACGAGATCTTAAAGTCTGAGGTGACGGGAGAGGATCCTGAAAAAATTATAAAAAAACTCGAGAAAAGGCTTAGGATCAACTTTGATGAGAGCCAAAAAAAGGCCCTTTATACGGCCGTGAGCGCATCCGTTAGCGTGATCACGGGCGGGCCTGGGACCGGAAAGACGACGATCATCTCAGGATTATGCGAGATTTTTTCCTCGCTCGGGATCAAGACGGCCCTGGCCGCGCCGACCGGGCGCGCGGCCCAGCGCATGAGCCAGGCCAGCGGCCGGCCCGCGAGCACGATCCATAGACTGCTCGAGTACGAGTACAACGCCGACGAGCACCTCATGAGCTTTAGAAGGAACCAGGACAACCCGATCGAAGCCGGGGCGGTCATCATCGACGAGAGCTCGATGCTAGATATCGAGCTTTTTTCTTACCTGCTTTCGGCCATCGAGCCGGGAACGCGGCTGATCTTTGTCGGCGACGTCGACCAGCTCCCGAGCGTGGGCCCGGGAAACGTCCTGGGGGACCTGATCGACTCGGGTAGGATCCCGACGGTGTACCTGACCGACATCCACCGGCGCGAGGAGGGCAGCGCGATCTCGGTGGGGGCCCATGAGATCAACCGCGGGGTCGTACCGGAAGTCGACAACGCTTCGGACTTTATGG
>CANRHG010000106.1 GCA_947630385.1 uncultured Eubacteriaceae bacterium | reverse complement strand
CCTGTTCGGTCGTTGTTACCGGAACCTCCAGCGATACGAACGTACCCGTTACGGACATCGATTTTGTCGAAGACGAAATCTACATGCAGGTCGGTGAGACATGCACCGTCAGCGTACAGATTCAGCCACCCAACGCGACCAATCAGAACTATTCGCTCGAAAACTTCAGTGGGGATATTATTTCCGTCGGTGAAAACAATACCGTCACCGCTTTAAAACCAGGGACCGGCATTTTGGTCGTCAGGGCCTTAGACGGCAGCAACAAAGCCGATACCTGTGAGATCCGGGTCGTCGGAAATCCTTCCGTTAATCCGGGGGTCGTTCCGGTCGAAGACGTAGATTTTAATCCGGACCGCGTGACCGTCGCAGCCGGAAGCACGCTGCCTCTGACCGTGACGGTGGAACCGAGTTATGCGACCAATAAAACTTTAAGCTTTAAGAGCAACGATCCCATGATTGCTACGGTCGATCAAAACGGTGTGGTCACGGGCGTAGCCGCGGGAACGACCGTAGTGACCGCTACGGCTACCGACGGCAGCAACGAAGCGGACGCCTGCGTTGTGACGGTCACCGGGACCCAGAGCCCGACTCCTTCGCCGGAAACTCCGACTCCGTCAATCACCGTATCCTACGAGACCCATGTCCAAAACATCGGTTGGCAAAGCCCCGTTCAAAACGGAGCCATCTCCGGAACATCGGGACAAGCTTTACAACTCGAGGCCATCAAGATCAACGTCGCCGGCGACAGCAATCTGGGAATTGAATACCGTACGCACGTTGAAAACATCGGCTGGCAGGCACCGGTCACAAACGGCGGCCTAGCCGGTACGACCGGACAGGCCCTGCAGCTTGAAGCCATTCAGATCAATCTAACCGGAAGCGACGCGGGACTGTATAATGTTTACTACCGCGTTCACGCCCAGGACGTCGGTTGGATGAACTGGGCTCAAAACGGTGAGAGCGCCGGAACGGCTGGATTTGCCAGACAGCTCGAAGCGATCCAGATCCAGGTTCTTCCGAAGACGTCACCGGCTCCTACGACCAATCCACCGAATAACAGTAACTTAGCTTTCATTCAAGGATAAATCAAGCCACGGGAAACCGTGGTTTTTTCTTTCTCATGTATACACTAGCCTTGGAGAGTTGATTTTTAACGGCGATGTAACCGTTTAAGTTCCGGCTTTTTCTCTTTAGAAAACTGATTTTAGACAAACTGCAAAATACGCTTAAAAACCGTAGTCGAAATCTTAAGCTTAACAAATACGTTTTAAAAAAGTCGGGTAAGATCCTCTATAATTATGTCAATTAACAGTTAAATACTACATGAATTGACCGGACGAATTGAACCAAACAATATTCAATTGTTAAGATAAACGTGGTAATAAATTTTTTTAAGTATTTTTAAGGTTTGTGTACTTAAAAATACAAAAAAGGAAATATTTGATGAAAATTTTTTCCCGAGTCACGGTTTTATTATGTCTTTTTTTGTGTCTGTTTACACCGCTCACTTTTGCCCAGGACGACGTGGCTGTCCTACCGGAAACGGACCAGGACGTAGCAGCAGATGAGGATCCGGCAGATCCCGAAACGTCGCTTCCGGCGAAGTACGATTTAAGGGATTTAAATGGCGCCGACTATATCACGCCGGTCAAGCAGCAAGGCGTATTTGGTACGTGTTGGGCGCACGCAGCTATTTCGGCGGCGGAGTCGAACTCGATCTTAAAGGGAGGAAGTCCCACCGTCAATCTATCCGAGAAAGCTTTGGCCTGGTATACCTATCATCTTCAAGGCTCTAAGGACATAACTTCAGACGAGTATGAAGGCCTCGATATCTCTAATTTCAATGTAACTTGGTTATACGGTCCCAGCGCGGCTTATTACTCATTAGGTGGATCGAAATTTATGGCCTTATCCCAAATGTGTACCTGGAACGGTGCCAGTACCGAAGCTGAAGTACCTTTCTTAAACAGTGACGGTGAGTATGGTTGGGACCCTGTTAATGGTACGCTTGCCAATCCCTACGGTGATTGGTCCCTTCCTTACGACGACATTTACGACGACGCCTATCATCTCCAAGATTCCGAACTCATCTATGGTCCCTGGTGGGGAGAATTGTCGTCAGCTGACTTCACTACTCAGACAAAAGAACTGATGCTTAAGTACGGTGCGCTCGTGTTGGGCTATCATGGCTTTTTAGAAGCAAATGAATATTTCAACGGGACAACGAACGCTCAATACATCGACGTTCCCACTAAAGGGAATCACGATGTTACTATAGTCGGTTGGGATGATAACTATCCAGCCAGTAATTTTAATATAACCCCTCCCGGTGACGGCGCTTGGATCATCAAAAACTCATGGGGTGTCCACCGCAACGACAATGGCTACTTCTATCTCTCCTACTACGACCAATCGATCCAAGACGTCAAAGGGTTTAACATCGAGACCGAACAAAACGGTTTTAGCTACGACAAAAATAACCAATACGACTTTCATAATATCAAAGGCGAATACGACCGGAGTCCGATCCAGAAGGTGACCGAAACGTACAATTTGGCCTCTCTGCCAGAAGGCACTATAAAGATGGCCAACGTCTTTACAAGCAACAACGATGAAACGTTAAGGGCTGTTTCCGCTCTTCCGTTTATATACGGTACGGCAAAAGTAACGGCTAATGTTTATCTATTAAACGATAATTTCACAACACCTGAAGATGGGCAGCTCGTCGCGACGGTCACGGAAAACTTCGAACATTCGGGTTTTTACACCTTAGAACTCCCAGAAGCGATACCTCTTGTAGCTGGAACTAAGTACGCTGTCGTCGAGGAACTCACCTACTACAATGCCCGTTTTGAAGGAAACGACGATGATCTTGGACCTGTTATCCCCTCGCTTCCGGGTCTAGCCATCGAATACGGACTGGAAGAACCAGTGATCACAGATATGGTAAATCAAGAAGGTAATACTATTGGTTTTAGCTTTCAGGAAAATGTCGTTACCTCAAAACCCGGCCAAAGTTATGTCTACGGCCTAAACGGTACAATAGGCGTGACCCCACCCGCCTGGATGGATATAACGAGTCCTGAGATCACCGACAAACTTACTTGCCAGATTGAGGTTGAGGGTCAAGACGGTTCGATGATTCCGAACACTGCTTATCCAGGAAACGTGATGATCAAAGCCTTTACCACTTATGGTATCGGGGACGACGTCATCAATCCATCCAGTATTGCGGTGACGACTCCTGCGACCGTCTTGAGTACCCTCGAAGGCGCAAGAAATTCTTTTATACTGGCCGCCGTCTTAGAACCCGGAAACAGCACGACCAAACTTAACTGGTCGGTTTCTCCTTCAAATATCGTCTCAATTACCGGCTCCGGTGAATCCGTAACGGTTACCGCTTTAAACGAAGGTGTCGCCACAGTCACGGTTACGACCGGAAACGATCTCGTCGCGACTTCGACCGTTACGGTCACAAACGATGAACTGCGCTGCGATGGCATAGAGATCATGCAAAATACACCAGATAGGCTCTCGGTTGTCCTTCGTAATCTCAGGGCTAACTCAGCTCTGGCGGATTATTCTACGATTTCGCCAGAACGTGTCAGCTTGTTCATGTGGTCGGAAAAAAACCAGTCGGATATCAACGCGAAAGTCATGGAAAATATCGCGGGCACGAGCGATTGGATCTACGAAGGGATCCCGGTCAATGATACGGCGATCAACAATTATTTTATCGACGCTAGTGATATCAAGATCAACGTTTACGCCTCTACGGACTATGATTCAAACGGAAATCTAATCGAAATAGGGCAGTGCCAGTGGGTCACGCCTGGGACCTCGTATGACGCGAGCGTCGCTTACATCGCCTACTGCCAAAATACCGGCTTTGTAAAGCCTACCGTCTGGAACGGCGCCACGAGTGGGAACATCGGCGACCCTGATTCAACCCATTTGGAAGGCTTCCGTATTTCTTCTGGTATGCTCGGAATCGAGATAAACAGTCAGGCCTACGCCAAAGGACTTGGTTGGCTGCCTGAAGTTGGTGATGGCTGCTACGTAGGAACCATGGGTCAGGACCGGGCTCTAGAATCCATTAAACTCTTCCTAAACAGCACGATTCCTGATTTAGACAAACTCTTTACGTTCCAGTACCGTGTTTATCTAAAGGATACGGGATGGACGAGTTGGGTAGACCAGGGCCAGGAAGCCGGAACACCTGGATCCGGCAATCCCATTCAGGCCATTCAGGTCACCCTGATACCTTTAGAATTTAACGTTCCAACTGGACAATAGAATGTATTGTGGCCTTTTGTAGTAATAGTTGATCATCACTTCCAGTAAAAATTATAAAAAATTTTCCCAAGCGGGAATGGAAGATTAAAACGAAATAGGCTCTAGGAAACAAATTTCCAAAAGCCTAGACTATTGAAAAGCTTGCTCAAAAATCATTTTTTTAACAATCTTAAGCCACGGGAAACCGTGGTTTTTCTTTTCCTCTCATACTTGACTTAAAGTGAACTTGAAGGTATAGAATCAAAAA
The DNA here is from genome assembly GCA_947630385.1 of uncultured Eubacteriaceae bacterium. Taxonomy (GTDB): domain Bacteria; phylum Bacillota; class Clostridia; order Eubacteriales; family Eubacteriaceae; genus CANRHG01. Next base: position 2,030 of record CANRHG010000106.1, on the reverse strand, counting down.
AAACGAGGAGGAAAAAAATGGCTTTTAAGGCACCTTTGGGTTTTGGTATGATGCGTCTGCCGGTTATAGATAAAAACCCTACAGATTTTGATTATGAAAAACTAAACAAGATGGTCGACGACTTTCTCGACGCGGGCTTTACCTATTTTGACACGAGTTACGTCTATCACGAAGGAAAAAGCGAAGAAGCCGTACGTAAAGCTTTGGTCGAGCGCCATCCCCATGATAGTTATACCGTAGCTACCAAGTTCCCGACGTTTGCTTTTAGCAGCGAAGAAGAGATCGAACCGATCTTTAATGAACAGCTCGAACGCCTCGGTGTGGAATACATCGATTATTATCTTCTACATAATTTTCAAACCGTTTATTACGACGGCATCGACGGTAAAGGTGGCATAGTGGGAGAGACGAATCTGTTTGACCACGCGAAAAAGTGGAAAGAAGACGGAAAGATCCGTCATCTGGGGATCTCGTTTCATTCCTCTCCTGAACTTCTCGACCGGATCTTAAGCGAACACCCGGAGATTGAATTTGTCCAGATTCCTATCAATTACATCGATTGGGAAAGCGAACTGGTACGGGCCAAGGAAGCTTACGACGTGATCCGAAAACACGGGAAAAAAGTGGTCATCATGGAACCCGTTAAGGGCGGTGGCTTGTCGCTGGTACCAGAAAAAGTAGAAAAAGCGCTTAAAGAAATGGATAGCGAGCTTTCGCCGGCTTCGTGGGCCCTCCGTTTTGTCGGGGATCTCGACGGTGTGATAACGGTTCTTTCCGGAATGAGTGAGCCTGAGCAGATGGAAGAAAACATCAAGATCTTTAAAGAAATGCCGACGCTGACGGATGAGGAAAAGAAAAAATTATCCGAGATCGTAAAAATTTATAAAGACGCCGGACCGTTTGGATCGAATCTCAGTAAGTACGAAGGCGTTACGCTCCACGGCGTTCCGGTTACGGCGATACTTGAAGCCTATAATATCTGTCAGCTCCAGTCCGATCCCGGTTTTTCGGACGATAACAACTACTTCAAAAATGCGGTAGCGGAAAAAGCCCACCTCGATATCTTTGGGGAATTACCGGAAGAAAAAGTCATCTTAAAAGACGGGACGGACGCGACCGAAGAGGTAAAAAAAGCGGAAGATTGGCTGATTAAAAACAGTTTTTGATATCAAACTAAGTTTAAAGCACTCAGAAAAACTCTGGGTGCTTTTTTAGATTGAAAAGAATTTTTTTGTTACATATAATAAATAATCGTTAGACGCTTAAAGTAAGCGTACTATATTTGATACTAATTTAACTTTTATAAATACCAGCGTGCTAGAAAGGCCAAACATTGAAACGAGAAATGAGCAAGGTTTACGAGCCGAAAAAAGTTGAAGATAAGATCTACAGCTTTTGGGAAGAAAACGGCTACTTTAAACCTGAAATATCAAACAGCGACAAGAGTTATACGATCATAATGCCACCTCCGAACGTAACGGGACAGCTCCACATGGGCCATGCTTTTGATGAGACGTTACAGGACGTCCTTGTCCGTTACCACCGCATGCTCGGGGATGCCACGCTTTGGGTACCGGGAATGGACCACGCTTCGATTGCGACGGAAGTCAAAGTTATCGAAAATCTCAAAGAAACCGAAAACAAGACCAAAGAAGATCTGGGTAGGGAAGAGTTTTTAAACCGGGCCTGGGACTGGGCGAATACGTATAAAGACCGGATCCGCAGCCAGCTCAAAAAGTTGGGAACGAGTTGCGATTGGGAACGCGAACGCTTTACAATGGATGAAGGTTGTTCGGACGCGGTCAAGGAAAATTTTATCAAACTTTACGACGATGGCCTGATCTATAAAGGTTCCAGGATCATCAACTGGTGCCCGAGCTGCGAAACGGCTTTATCGGACGCGGAAGTTGAGTACGAGCCGATGCAGGGACATCTGTGGTACATAAAATATCCGATCGAAGGCTCCGACGACTTTTTAACGGTCGCCACTACTAGGCCCGAGACGATGCTCGGCGATACGGCCGTCGCCG
>CANRHG010000105.1 GCA_947630385.1 uncultured Eubacteriaceae bacterium | reverse complement strand
CGGTACGACCGGCGCAGGCGCGCCACTTAAAGGACTGGAACTAAAAAGCGAGGATCCGAACCTCGAGATCAACGTAACGCCGACGTATTACGGGGATACTCCCGAGTCGGGAGATCTTCCGATGCAGGCCGTTCAGATCTCACTGGGCGGGGCCCAGGCCGGAAACTACGACGTCTACTACCGTAGCCACGTCAAGACCTACGGATGGCTCGACTGGGCCAACGACGGGGCCTTGAGCGGAACGACCAACCAGAATTTATGGATCGAAGCGCTGGAAATCAAGGTGCTTCCCAAAGGCGCGATCGTACCGGGATCCGGAGAGCGCGCGGCGGTCACGGCGGTCGACACCGACGAAGGCCGGATGCTTCTGATGATCAACAACCTGCGAAGAAACAGGGGGCTGAGCCTTTTGACTTCCCAGGAAAAACTAAACGTCGCCGCCCAACTGCGGGGTGAAGAACTCGAAGAAAACTTCGATCACGAACGCCCGGACGGAACCACATACTACGACGTTTTAGAAGACGTCGAGTACCGCAGCGACGATCTGGCTCCGGCACTTGGCGAGCTGATTGTAAAGACCGACGATCCCGTGGTCGCGTTTTTAAGCCTTAGCCGTAAGACCTCGGCGCTGCAGCAAATGCTCACCGGGTACTACGACTACTTCGCTTTCGCGCCCACCGATAACGGATCCGTTTTATTGTTTAGCGATACACCCGCAAATTCTTAATCCGAAGACTTCGTCTTCGGTTTTTTTATACGTATATGATTTACAACCGAAAATACTGGATCACCTGCGCCGTGCTGATCGTCATCGGCCTGATCGCGGCCTACGTCTTTCGGACGAATTACTCCGGGCGCGACGGCAACGTGCAGTACGGCCAACTCTCACCGGCGGCGTTTACGAAACTCGCCGAGTCGGATGAAGAGCGCGTCTGGCTGTACCTGTACAACCGCCACGAGATCAAAAACGACGGGCTCCTCCCCGAAGACGCCGTCAAGCGTTTTTATCTGGTCAAGGACGGAAAAGCCAAAGTTTACGTCCCGGAAGTCAGCCTAAAGCTGTCCGAACTGGGAAATGACCTGACCGATGAGGTGAAAAAGGCTTCCGTCGGCGGGGTCGAGCTTTCCGAATCCCCAGCCCCTTATAACTTCGGCGTGACCGAAAGTGCGGGCGGGGTCACGATCGATATCATCAACGAAAACGGCCTGAGGGATACCTACGCCCTAAGACTGGAGGTACCCGACGACGAGCTCGTCAGCGGCCTTAAGTTTGAAAAGTTAAGCCTTGACGGCTACTACCACAGCGCGACGTCCGTTGACCGCTTCCTCAAATACCAACAGCAGGCGCTGATCACGCCAGCGTCGTCCTAGGCCCGCTCCCCTCGTAGATCGCGTCCACTTCGGCGCTGTAGTGGCCATCTTCGGTAAGGATCAAAGGCGGCTCGATGATGAGCCCGGGCCGGGCTTTTTTGACGACCTCGAGCAGCACCATCGTCGGCCGCTTCTTAGCGCTCGGATGCACAAAGCGGGCCCGCTTGAGGCGAAGGCCCTTTTTTTCGGCCTCGCAGACGATCTCGCCAAAGCGCTCCGGCCGGTGGATCATGATGAGCTTGCCCTTGTCCTTTAGGTGGATCTTTGCGAAGTCGAAGAGCTCGCTTAAGTTTAGGCTGATCTCGCTGCGAGATAGGGCGAGCTCCGGTTTGGGGCTTGCGGCAAGCCCAGTATCCACGGGCGTGTACGGCGGGTTGGTGATGATCAGATCGATGGAGCTGCTCTTAAAGAGATCCTGGCTGCGCACGTCCCGGTCGACGATCTTTATTTTGTCCTGGAGGCGGTTGAGGGCAACGTTCTTTTTAGCCCGTCTTGCCGCGCTTTTTTGGATCTCAAAACACGTGATTTTTTCAAGCGGCGCTTTTTTACTCAACAGCAGTGGGATGATCCCGCTGCCGGTACCGATCTCTACGGTGGTCTTTTTGGGCCGGATGTAGTCTTTGGCGAAGTCCGCCAGCAGTACCGCGTCGGTTCCGAAGCGGAAGCCTTCCTCGTCCTGCGCGATCCAAAGGCCGTTCCCAAGATCTTCTAATTTTTCAGCCATGAGTTTTTGATATAATTGAATAATAATTTTTGATATCTAATTTCTATGGTTACACAAGAAAACAACGCGACTTCAAACACCTGGATCCAAAAGGATTACTCAAAACTGGAAAACATCTTTAACGCCGCGGTCGAAAAGAGCAAGCAGCGCAAGATCATCCCTTACGGTTCCAAGCGCCTCTACTCAAAAGAAGGCCTACTCAAGATGACCGCCGAGATGTTCAAGAAAAATCCGCAGGCCCTGCCCATAGAGATCTGGGACGTAAAGACCGAAGTCGTCGATTTAAAAAACCCAAAACCCGTACAGGCCGAAACAACGCCTGAGGAGCCGAAAAAAACCGAAGCCCTCGAAGAAGCGGCCACGGCCGTGGAAGCGGCAATCGAAGTGGTCCCGCAGGCCCGCGAAGAGACCCCACCGGTAGAGGTTCCAGAAGAGACGCCAGCCGAAATCGAGGCAAAAGCGGTAGAAGTGGTTCCGCAGACCGCCCCAGCGATACCGGAGCCGGTCCCCGAAGAAAAAGCTCCCGAAACGGGAGAGGAAGCTTCGCTCATGGACCGCTACAACGAGCTCAAGACAAAATCGCGGGAAAGCACAGCGCCGGAAGCAGGAAAGGCGAACTCGGAACTCATCACGACCTCCCTTGCCCTATTTGTGAGTATTTTTGCCGTACTGATCTACACGGGCTTTACCTTTAGCAGCTTTACCGGTTACGACTACATCGGACTGATCCTGTGCGTGATCGCGGTCTTTGTGGCCTGGGACCTGACGATGAAGCGCAACCTCATTTTGTGCGTGGTCCTTTTGGCGACACTGATCGTTTGCATGATGGTCTCCGTCTACCAGACACAGACCCCGGTGGGTTATATCCACTACCTGTGGTTCTTTTTGATCCCGCTGTGCATGTCGACGTCCTACGCCTTTATCGTCAGTTACCGTAGCTACCGAAACTCAAAAGAGTCCTTGAGATGATAAAAAAAATCCGCCAAAAGGCGGATTTTTATTTTCTAATAACCTGCATCGTCATCCTTGTAGGTCTTATGTTTATCGATCTCTCCTTCGCCAGGATAAACGTAATCCGTTTCATTCGGCTGATCCAGATCCTTCCATTCTCCCGGTCGCGAAGAACCCGAATAATCGTCCTTGAAGTCTTTGTGGGAATCGGTAGCGGCTTCGCCCGGATAAACGAAATCGGTTTCGTTCTTCTGGTCTAAGTCCTTCCATTCCCCTTCACGCGAGTACCCGGAATAATCGTCCTTGAAGTCTTTGTGCTTATCTTTTTCAGCCTGGCCCGGGTAGACGAAATCGGTCTCATTTTCTTGGCCACCTATTTCTTCACCTGGGTAAACGTAATCGGTATTACCAAGATCTTTACCTTTTTTCCAATCATTATCCATCGCCATTTCCTCCTGAATGTTTGCGACAACGTTATTTTAACTTTATATCCAATTTCATCAAAGCTATTCAGCTAGGACGAATCTAACATCCCTTTATCTTTCTCCAAATAAAGAGAGCTTTATGCTTTTATCCGTGTACAGCATTTCTTATCTAACGATAGCATAAAAGTGTCGTTAAACTGTAACAATTTAAATTTTTTTTAGAATTTAATCAATTTTTACCTTAAAACGTCCGGTTTTTTCTGAGTTTGTGCCGGCGAAAGAAGTTGGCAACGCCCACACCGCCAAGGATCAGGGCCATGCCCAGGAGCGTGTTTTTCGTCAGGCTCTCTTTAAAGACAAAGGTCGCGATCAAAACCGTCGTCAGGGGTCTTACATAACCCACGAAGGCGATCGTGTCCGGGCGCAGATCGTCGATCGAGGACAGGTAAAGATAGACGGGTAGCCCCGTGTTTAAGATCCCCGCGACGACGGTCCACACGCTGGCCGGATAGGGGATCTCGAAGTAGAAGCCGTGGCGCACCGTGAAGACGACGGCGATGATGAGAAAGGCGATAAAAAGTTGAAACATCGCGTTTTCTAACCCGTTGATCGTCTCGAGCTTGCGGTTGCAGTAAACGATTACAACGGTAAAGACCGCGGCCACCAGTACGTCAAAAATTTCACGAAAGCCGTGCGGGGTCGTAAAGAAGGTCGGGTCGAGCAGGTAGACGCCGAGCGAGCATATCAAAAAGCCCGCGATCTTCGTCGGCGTGTAATGCGTGTCTTTAAACAGGAGAGGGGCCGTGATGAGTAGCAGTCCCGGTCCGATCGCGTAGATCAGCGTCGTCGTCGTGGGCCCGAGCCTTGAGACCGCGTCGGCAATGATCATGTAGGACAGACCGATACAGATCCCGGAGACGATCAAAAACACGAGTTGGGACTTCGAGTAATCTAGAAGCGTGGCGCGTCTGGTCGAGACGCAAAAGACCGTCATCAAAAAGAAGGTCCCAATCATGACCCTTAAAAACGTCATCTGCAGCGTGCCGACCGAGGCCTGCCTCGAGGTAAAGGTCAGCGAGCCGAGCAAGATACAGCTGATGATGTACTTGATGACTTCCCTTCGCGTTAGGATCTTGGCCTGCTCGGAGACGGTATCGTGGACTTTGGTCGTGACTTCCCCGACTTTGTGGGTGACCTCCTCGACCTTGTGCGAGACCTCTTTAACTTTTTCGTGCGAGGCTTTCCCAAGGTCTTCGAATTTATCGATTTTCATGGATTTTAAAGAAATTCTCCGCGTTTCGAGCGGTCCGTTCGATGACGTCCTGCACGGGTAGATCTTTAAGTTCTGCAATTTTCTGGGCGACCAGGCGAACGTTGACCGGCTCGTTTCTCTTGCCCCGGTACGGCTCGGGGGTCAGGTACGGTCCGTCGGTTTCAAGCATAATGTGTTCGAGTGGGATCTCTTTTACGATGTCCGGAAGCTTCCTAGCGTTTTTAAACGTCAGTACCCCGCCGACGGAGATCATAAGCCCCCGGTCTATGAGCTCTCTTGCCATTTCGGCGCTTCCGCTAAAGCTGTGAAACACGCCGGGGATACCGGGATAGTCCCTAATGATCTCAAGCGAATCCCCGTGGGCTTCCCTATCGTGGACGATGTAAGGTAGGCCGAGCTCTCCCGCGAGTTCGATCTGTTCCCTAAAGGCCCGTTTTTGGAGATCCTTTTCAAACATGTCCGGGTAGTGGTAGTCGAGCCCGATCTCGCCGATGGCCACGACCTTGGGATCTTCGGCCATGCTTTTTAGCTCATTAAGCGCCCGCGGCCCGTACTCGCCCAGATCGCCTGGATGAAACCCGACCGCCGCGTAGATCTTGTCGTAGCGGTTGGCAAGCTCCACGGCTTTTTTACTCGTTTTTAGATCGCACCCGGGATTAAGGATAAAGGAAAGCTCGTCGGCTCTTTTAAGGACTTCGTCGAGATCGTCTTTGTAACGCTCGTCGTCCAGATGGACGTGGGTATCGGTCAGCGCCATCTTTAACTCCTGTGTTTGTTTCTGCGGTCCACTTCCATCGCGACCCGCTTCGAGCGGACGCTCTTTAAGGTGGCTTCCAGATCGTCCTTGTTGCCGTCTACGATCTGCCCGCGCAGTTTTTTAAGGGATCTTTCGAACTGGTCGATCTGTCCGACCAAAACGTCTTTGTTGTCGATAAAGATCTCGGTCCACATCGGGGCGTTGATCATGGCGATTCGCGTCAAATCCCCGAAACTTCCGCCCTCAAAGTCCGTGATCGACAGGTCGTCCTCGCAGTCGACCAGGGCCGAGGCGATGATGTGGCACAGCTGTGAGGTAAAGGCGATCTTTTCGTCGTGTTCGGCCGGGGTCGTCTCGACGATATTGGAAAAGCCCATCTGCGTGATCAGTTCCTTGAGTTGTTTAAGTTTGCTCTTGTCCGTGTCCGGCAGCGGGACCAGGACGTAGTTGCGGTTGTCAAAGATCATCCGGTCGGCCGCGCCAAAGCCTTCTTTCTCGCTCCCGGCCATCGGGTGGCCCGAGATAAAGTGGATGTCGGGCCGAAGCTTTGGCGCTACCGCCTCTAGGATCGGGGTCTTAAGGCCGGTGATATCGGAGACGGTGACGCCGGCCTTAAAGGCGTTCATGTTGTCTAAAATAAAATCGGTGGCGGCTCTGGGATAAAGGCAGACGAAGACGTAATCGGCTTCACCGATCGGGAACTTTTCGATCTTACTCGTACCGAAGTCGATCAGCTCTCGCTCAAGCGCTTCCTCTAAGACTTCTTCGTCGCGGTCGTAGGCGATGAGCCACTTCGGGCCCAGCTTTTTTAGCGCGTCGGCGTAGGCTCCACCCATTAGACCCAGTCCGACGATGGCGACCGTCTTATCCTCTAAGCTCATTGACTTTCTTGCCTTCGATCTCGGCGTATTTTTTGACCTGATCGACGATACGGGCGAACTGTTCTGGCCTTAGCGCCTGTTCCCCGTCGCAGAGGGCCGCTTCGGGGTCGTTGTGGACTTCGATCATCAGACCGTCCGCGCCCGCGGCGATCGCCGCTTTGGCCATCGGCTCGACCAGACCGCTCAGCCCCGTGGCGTGGGACGGATCGACGATGACCGGCAGGTGGGTGTGTTCCTTTAAGACGGCAATGGCCGAAAGGTCGAGCGTGTTGCGCGTCATC
>CANRHG010000104.1 GCA_947630385.1 uncultured Eubacteriaceae bacterium | reverse complement strand
CCAGGGCTTCGATGAACTCGACGTCACAGCCCATGAGATCGAGCTCCTCGTTTCGGTACTCAAAGGGTTTTAAATCGTCGCTGAGGGCGATCGTGATCGTATTCTCATCCTGACTGGAAGCGCAGCCAAAAAGTAGCGGCAAAAGCAAGGCAAGTAGGAGTAATAGCTTTTTCATGCCGCCCCCCTGGGTTCGTACACGGCTTCGAGGAGCTTTCTGGTGTACGGGTGTTTGGCTTCCTTTTTAAGGTTCTTGCTCTCTAAGGTCTCGACGATCTTGCCGTCTTTCATGACGACCGAGCGGTCGGCGATCTGCTCGACGAGGGCCAGGTCGTGGGTGATAAAGATAAAGGAGACCCCGAGTTCTTTTTTAAGTTTTTCGAGTAGGTCCAAGATCTCTTTTTGGACCGAGACGTCGAGCGCCGATGTGATTTCGTCGCATAAAATGATTTTTGGCTTTAACGTCAGGGCCCTGGCGATACCGACGCGCTGTTTTTGTCCACCGGAGAGCTGGTGGGGGTAGCGCGTGGCCAAGGACTCCGAAAGCCCGACCATTTTAAGGTACTCTTTAGCCACTTCTTTGGCCTGGCTGCGTTTGATCTTTTTGTGATGAATAAGTGGCTCGGTGATGATCTTATAGATCTTCATCCTCGGGTCAAAGGCGGCGTTCGGGTCCTGAAAGATCATCTGGATGTCTTTGTAGATCTCTTTTTTCTCGGCCGCCGAAAGATCGACGATGTTTTTGCCGTCATACAGGATCTGTCCGTCGTCCGGTTTTAGTACCCCGATGATCTGTTTGATGAGCGTGGACTTGCCACACCCCGATTCTCCGACGACGGCGAGCGTCTCATTGGGATAGAGGGCCAGGTCGATGTGATCGCTCGGTTTTACGACGTGCCCATCTTTGTCGATGAACTGCTTGTTTAAGTCCCTTACTTCTAAAATCGGATTCATTCGCCCTCCAGTCTTGGAACGCACTCGAGCAGGTGCTTCGTGTAGGCGCTTTTTGGCTCGTCGACGATCTGAACCCGGTCGCCGCTTTCAACGATTCTACCGTCTTTCATGACGACGACTTTATCCGAGATATCGGTCGCAAGACCCAGGTTGTGCGTGATAAGGATGATCGTCGTTCCGTGTTTATCCCGCAGTTCTTTCATGAGTTCTACGATCTGTTTTTGGGTCGTCACGTCCAGCGCGCTCGTCGGCTCGTCCGCGAGCAGGAGTTTGGGCTCAAAAACCATCCCCATCGCGATTCCCACGCGCTGGCGCTGCCCGCCGGAAAGTTCAAACGGATAACGGCTCATGATCGATGCCGGGTCTTTAAAATTCATCTCCCTTAGAATCTCTTCGGCCCTTTGTCTCGCTTCTTCTTTACTCAGATCCGAGTGCGTTCTTATATACTCGATAAACTGGCGTCCGATCGACTGCGTGGGGTTTAGCATCGCCCCGGTATCCTGAAAGATCATAGAGATCTCAGGCCCCCGAAGCTCGCCAAAACTCTTGGGATCTAGCGTGGTCAGATCTTTTCCTTCGTAATCGATTTCGCCGCCACAGACTTTGCCGTCGCCCGGCAAAAGACCGAGCACCGCGCGTATGACCGTGGACTTGCCACTGCCCGACTCTCCGACGATCGAAACGATGTCCCCTTTGTCCACGGACAGGTCAAAATCCCGGACCGCTTGCTTATCCCCGTAGTCGATGTCTAAATCTTTGATTTCTAACATTAGGCCGGTTTGATGTTGTACGTGATCCAGTAGTAGTCCGCCGTCGAGATGTCCGCTCCCGTGACGCTCTTTCTCGAGCACATGTTGCTGTTGTAATAGCCGTAAACCAGCGCCGCCGCCTTATCGACGAGGATCTGTTGCATCTGTTTGACCGTATCGGTATTGTCTTCGTTTAAGCTGTTTTGCAGTTGTTCGTACAGGCTGTTGTACTGGGCGTCGTTAAAGCCACAGTAATTGGCCGTTCCCGGACCGTACCAGTTGGCTAGGAACTCGGTCGGCTCCCCGATCGGGGTCGTCAGCCAGTTCGACGAACAGAAATCGTATTCCCCGGCGACCATCTTGTCCCATTCGGTGTCGGCGTCGGTGGCCTGAATCGTGGCCTTGATCCCGATGTCTTCTAAGGCCGCCACGTCCGCTTCGGCAAAATCGGTCATGTTGCGGCTGTCGTAGGTCAGATAATTTAAGTTGATCTCCTGACCGTTGAGCTCTCTTCCGCCATCATTGTTGGTGTCCTTAATCCCCGCGTCGTCGAGTAGCTTTTTGGCGGCTTCCGGATCGTACGGCGTGGCGTTTGTAAGCTCGTCCCCGCCGTAGCCGAGGTTGGTCGGTAGGATCCCAAAACCGTAGGTGTAGATCCCTCCGACGGTGTTTTCACAGATGCTCTTGTCGTCGATGGCCATGACGATGGCTTTTCGAAGCGTTTCGTTGGATAAAATCCCCTTGGCGTTCATATAGGCAAAACCGGTACGGGCCGAAGAGGTAATCGAGACGTTGTAGTCGGCGTTATTTTCAAACTTTTCGAGTTCGGTCGAAGAGGTGATGTTTTCGACGACGTCGACGTCCCCGTTTTCAAGCGACAAGGCTTTGGTCGCGTTGTCGGTGATAAAGATGATATCTAAATTGGCGTACGGCACCTCGCCCTGCCAGTAGTTTTCGTTTCTAACCATGTGGATCGAGGAACCTTCGTTGATCGAGTCCACGGCGTACGGACCGGTCCCGATGGGTTTGGTCGCCATATCTTCGGTCGCTTCGACGTCCATGATGACAAAATACGGCGCGGCCAAGATCTTGGCCAGATCCGGATAGGCCTTTTGGGTCTTGATCGTCACGGTCCCGGCCGAATCGTCGGCGGTGATGGAATCGTAAGTCATAAAGGTCGAGGGCGTCGTCGAGCCGTTTCCCGCGGCTTCGTTTTCGTACATACGCTCGATCGAGAGCTTGACGGCTGTGGCGGTCATATCGTCGCCGTTTGAGAATTTAACCCCGTCTTTTAAATGAACCGTCCAGGTCGTCTTCGCGTCGTCCGACTCGATCGAATCGGCCAGATAGGGATTGGCGTTCATTTCGTCGTCAAAACGGAACAGGCATTCCCCGATCCCGTATCGGGAATTGGCCCAGGCCGAGTTGACCTGAGTAGATGGGTCTAACGAATCCGAATAGTTGATGCATCCGAATTTAAGCGTATCGGAGCTGCTCCCACCGCCACAACCGGTGAGAACGCAAGCGAGAATTCCCAGCACAACGAGGCTGAGTACAACGTAATTAAATTTTTTCACTTTTACCTCAATCGTAATTTCCCCTCGGGTCGATGATGTCGCGTACGCTGTCCCCGAGGAGGTTGAATATGATAACCACAACGCTGATGGCAAGCCCGGGGAATACCATGAGCCACGGGTAAGCCAACATAAATTCCCGACCTTCGTTTAACATGAGTCCCCACTCGGGTAGTGGCGGTTGCGCGCCAAAACCGAGGAAGGAGAGCCCGGCCAGTTCCAACATCATGGTTCCGATGTCTAGAGTAGCCGTGACCAGAAGGACCGGAAGGGTATTTATAAAAACGTGATCTTTAAGGATCGCAAAATGGCTGGCTCCGGCGAGTCTTGCCGCTACGATGTAGTCTTGATTTTTTATACGTAGCGTAAGGCTCCGGGCCAGTCTCGCGTATTTGGTCCAACCGATGACGGTCAGGGCCAGTACGGCGTTTACGATGCTCGCCCCGAGTATCCCCGCGATGGCGATCGCCAAAACCATACCGGGAAAGGAGATCATCATGTCGGCGATACGCATGATCAGCGCATCGATATAACTCCCGCTATAGCCGGCGATGATCCCGAGGACCGAGCCGATGATAAAGGTCAAAAAGACCAGAATCAGCGACGACGGGACGGAAATTCGGGTCCCGTAGATGATCCGGGACAGAAGGTCCCGCCCGAGCTTGTCGGTCCCAAACCAGTGTCTCGCGCTCGGCGGCTGATAGGCCTGCGTGACGTTGGTCTCAAACGGGTTATAAGGCGTGATGTACGGCGCAAAGAGGGCGATTAAAAGGATGAGTATAGCAAGAACACTCATACTCACAAACAGCGGATGTTTTTTTACCCATTCAAAACGGCTCTGCTTTTCAAGTACGGCTTCGTTCATGCGGCCCTCCTTATTCTCGGATCGATAAACTCAACGCTTAAGTCCACGATCAGATTTAAAACCATATAGATCAGCGCGATCCACAAAACATAGCCTTGGATCAGCGGATAATCGTAAGCCGTGACCGCCTGAACGGCCAGATTTCCCAGCCCGGGGAAAGAATAGATCACTTCCACGACCGCCGTACCGCCGAGGAGCGATCCGAGCGAAAGTCCAAGGAGGGTGATCAGCGGTAGCGCGCTGTTAGGGAGCACGTGTTTTAGGAGAATGTCGCGCTCACTCATTCCCCGGGCCCTTAAGCCTATGACGTAGTCCTGACTGAGTTCTTCGAGGACCGCCGTACGGACCTGCCTCGTGTATTTGGCCGTCATCGCGACCGCCAGCGTCAGGGCAGGAAGGAACAAAGACTTCAGCGAGACCGTCGTCGAGACGACCGGAAAAAGCCCGAGTCTTAAGGCAAAAATATACAGGAAGATCAGACCCAACCAAAAGTTTGGGATCGTGATGCCCAAAAACGTAACGCCACGGATGACGTTGTCTTCCCATTTGTCTTTATAGACGGCCGACAGTACCCCGAGTGGGATCGAAAACAACAGCATGATGATAAGCGACATAACCGCCAGCGCGATCGTCGGACCCATGCGCTGGAGTAGAACGTCGATGACGGGTTTTTGGAACGAGAACGAGGTTCCGAAATTTCCCCGTAGGACGTTTCCCAGCCACGTTCCGTACTGTATAAAAAACGTCTTGTCCAGACCCAGGCGGATCCGCGTCTCCTGGAGAACTTCTTCGGTCGGGATCGTCCCGGTGGAGGCAAACATGATCCTAACGGGATCGCCCGGCGAGAAGTAGATCAGGGCGTAAGTGATAAAACTAACGCCCAGGAGTACGATCAGTATCTGCGAGAGCCGTATTAAAATTCTCTTAGTGTTCATCTTTTACGTAAGCAATCAGTGGATCCCCTTCAAGGACGTTTAGACTCGTCGTCTGATAAAGGACAAAACCGTCCTTTTCGGCGGTGACGCTCTTTAAAAGCTCTCCGTCCAGGCTCCTTACTTCCCCGAGTAGGGCGTCTTTCTCAAAGACGTCACCTACACGGTAAGCCGGGTACCAAAGCCCGGCCCGGTCCGTCGTCTCGTAAACCACGTCGGAGTAGACCGGCTGCTCTCCCGCCTTGGTTTTTCCTTCCAGATTTCCGGTCATTTTTAAGACGTTAAGCACGTCCTCTTTATCCTCGTTGACCTGTTTTGGGCTCCACCGCCCGCCAAAACCGCGTTCGATCAGAATTCCGGGGACCCCGATCGTTCCGGCGCGGTTGTAAGCCCCGCCGGTGCCGCTTTGGGAAGCGATGACAAACGGGAGTGAGGTGGTTTTGGCCATTTCCATGGACTTTTCTTTGACTTCGTCGGGGGCGTTGCCCTGACAGTAGACGAAGTCGTTGAGCTCCTCGTAAGCATCGCCCGAGTGTAGATCGATCATATAATCGAGGTCCTTATAGAGTTCGTTTTCCAAAAAAAAGCACAGTTTATCCGTCTCGGATCCGTTTGGATCACCCGGAAAGCAGCGGTTGATGTTTTTTCCGTCTTCGTAAACGTAACTAAAGGTCCGGTTTTCAAAACCGCTGCGGTTTAAAAGGGGAATGATCACCAAAGTCCCCCGGAGTTCTTTTGGATCGATCTCATCTCTGAGTTCAAGCGCTGCCTGGATCCCCGGATATTCGGCATTGTGAAGCCCGGCCTGAACGAGCGTTACCGGGCCGTCTAGCTCTCCGGTCAAGATCGTCACCGGAAAATGAAGCGGTGTGCCCGGAACTTCGACTTCCAGGTCGACCCGTCCGGTCTTTTTATGTTCTAAAATACTCACGCGTGTACGGCCTTTCCACTAACGTATTTCTTTCCTTTTCGAAGGATCCGTATCGAATTTAAAACGCAGATCATCGCGACGCCCGTGTCGGCAAAAATCGCCAGCCATATATTGGCAAAACCGGCTAGGCCCAAAACGATGATCAGGAGTTTTGTCCCAAGCGCGATAAAGATGTTTTGCCAGGCGATTCGGGACGTCATGCGCCCGATCTCGTACGCGTCGTTGATGGCTTCAAGATCCGAAGTCATAAAGACCACGTCGGCCGCTTCGATGGCCGCGTCCGATCCGCTTCCCATGGCCGCTCCAACGTTGGCCCCGGCAAGAACCGGTGCGTCGTTGATTCCGTCTCCGACGAACATGACCGGACCACTCTTGGTGCGGATGAGTTCGAGTTCGGATAATTTTTGATGCGGCAGGAGTTTGGCGTGGACCTGGTCGATCCCGGTCTTATCCGCGACGGCCTGGGCGTTGGCTTTTGAGTCGCCCGTAAGCATCGCGGTCAAAAGACCTTTTTGTTTCATGCGACCGATCGCCTGACCCGCGTTTTCTTTTAAGGTATCCGAGATTAGGATGTCTCCGATGTAAGTTCCGTCGACCGCCACTAAAATCTCCGTCCCGGAATGCCCGAGATCGATGCCCGAGGTATCGATTCCTTCGGACTCAAGCAGGTCTTTGTTCC
>CANRHG010000103.1 GCA_947630385.1 uncultured Eubacteriaceae bacterium | reverse complement strand
AGAGGTATAGCCGCTCTCCCTGGTTTTTTGGCAGTCTAAGTCAAAACTGATGTGAAGAAAATAGCCTTTTGGACTTCTAACAAACCGGTGATAAAGCGGCTTTGAGACCTTCTTTTGAACGACTTCCCGGATCTCTTTTTCGAGGTAGAAAATATGGATATTCTCCGCCCAAACATAACGCTCTTTTCCTTTGAGTTTGGAATCAAACTTTCTAAGCCTTAAATTGTAGGTCCCGTTTTCCTTATTGTAATAGAGAGTGGAAAGCAGATTTCCGGAAGCCTGAGCGGCCGCGCCCATGGAAGCGACGTTATGGTCTCTGTAAAACTGGTAGTCTTCATACCAGTCGTCGTGAGACTTATAGCCGTTTTCTTTTAGATGAAACTGAGCCTTAAAGAGTCTCTTTGAGCCAAAGCCCATCCGAAAAGGCTCGCCGCTATTTAGGCGGTCCTTGATCCAGTCCCGTTTTTGTCTCTTTTTGTTTTTCTTATTTTTTAGCCAGTAGAGCCTGTGCTTTTTTCGCCTTAAGCTCTCTAGACCTTGCTCGGAAAGTTTTCCCTTGTTGCTCTTTTCTTTAAGCTTCCGGACGCTTTTTTCAAGACTGCTTATGTCTTTGTCGATTCTGTAAAGCTCTTTGTCGATCACCCGAAGATGATACCGGTTTTCTTCTTTTAAAGCTTCTAGTCTACCTTTGATCTCGGAGATGATCGTCCAAGCCAGCCTTGTGGGGATGTCAAATTCTTTACTGAGAAAACTTCTTAACTCTCCTTCATTGGCGAAGGTGTTTTTGTAGTCTTTGTCGATCATGATCCGGTAGGTTTTCCGGCATAGCTTTCCATAAAACTCCATCTGACCGTCCAGATAATCCGTTAGCTCCCCTTCGGGTAGTTTGATCTTAGTGGTTGTTATCATTTCTTTTTTCTTCTAAAATATCTCCGGCTTCTTTTAGAAGTCGTTCTTGCTCATTATATCCTCTAAGACGGTAGAATTTCCCGGAAAAAGAAGCGATCAGACTCATGAAGTCTTCCATTAATTCCTGATTAAGATCTTTCCGTTCTTCTTCAAAGGCTGCTTCTATCTCTACGTCAAAGGCCTTAAAAAAACGCTCCAGGTAGTCATTCCCAAACCGGCTCAGTCGGTCTTTTTGAGTGATTCGGATCAGGTCGATCTTTCCTTCTTCCGCCAGATCCATCAGCTTTTTTAAACCTTTACGCTTTTCGTTTAGCCCACTACCGGAGTCTCTGATCTCATAAAGCGGCTCTCCATACCTGTCTCTAAGTTTCTCAAACTGGCTGTTGATCGACTTTTTAGAACCACTATTGCTTCTGGCGTAGTGAGCTACTCTTATGGGTTTTTCTTCGAAGACCGGCTCTCCGTAGAGATAGGCTTCGAGTTCTTTCCTACTGTAAAGGGTTTGACCGCCGGGGGTCTTATAACCTTTTATAAAACCCTTGTCCCGGTATTTCCTGACGGTTTGTGGCGTTACTTTAAGAAGTTTAGCTGCCTCTCCGACTCTCAAAAATTCCTTTTTCATATATTTATTATAACAAGATTTAACTTAGTTTTCTCTAGTATAATAAATATTTCTACTCTTTATATCGGCCAACTTCTAAAAACTCAGGAATCCGCTTGTTAATTTATAGCTATATTAAACGGCCGGTAAGCAATCTTACTGCTTACCGGCCGTAATTTTTTTCTAAAGATTTTTTTACCTAAAATTATGGAATTTTTTCAAGAAATATTAAAATAGACTTTGGTCCTTAACGGATCAAAATAATCTATCGGAGTTTTTATGACATTTGATTGGAACTTAATCGTCGGACCGCTGGTTGGGGCTGTGATCGGTCTGATCACAAACGGGATCGCGATTCGAATGCTCTTTCGCCCGCTTCACGCGGTAAAAATCGGTAACTTTACCCTTCCCTTTACCCCTGGCCTTATTCCCAAAGAAAAAAGCCGAATCGCCCACTCGATCGGAAACTTAGTCGCGAACAACCTACTAAACGTAGACGTTCTTAAAAGAGGGATGATCAATAAAGAAATCGACGATAAACTCGTTACCTTTATCGATACCTTCTTGGCTAAGTACAAAGATAGCAAGGAGACGATCCGAACCCTACTATATAAGAACTTAAACGAACAAAGGGTCAATTCTTATACGGTCTTAATTGAAAACAAACTCTCGGAAATCGCTTATCAAAAAGCGTTGGATCTAAATATCGGTAATCTCGTGATCGACGCCGTCTACAAAGAGTTTGATCGTAGAGAGCAGGAAGACCCGATGTCGATCCAGTTTATGCCGGCTATTTTAAGTTTGGTTCAGGACCGTCTGGTCGATTTGATCAACTCGATCGTCGACAAACAGGGCTTTTTTATAATTTCGGATTTTGTCACAAAACAGGGCGATGAAATCCTGGATATGCCGCTTTCACAAATTTACGCCCAGTACGAACAGTATATTCCAAGGCTAAACGAACTCGTTTTAAACTTTTACCACTACGCGGTAATCAATTACCTTCCGACGATTCTTATTCACATCAACATCGCCAAACTCGTCGAAGACCGCATCAACGAGTTTAGTCTGGAAGAGCTTGAAAAACTACTCCTGGACCTCATGCGAAAGGAGCTCAACGCCATCGTCTACCTGGGCGGTCTTTTGGGAGCCATTATGGGGCTGATCATGGATTTCTTTTAAAGAGAGTTTTTCTCGGTGGATCTCCAAGACCAGACCTTTGTCGTAATAATTAATGGAATTTAAGAAGTTTTTAATGATCAGTTCAGGACTGATCAAAGATCCGGACTCGGGCAGGACTCTTATATTAAAGAGGACGTCGAGTCCGTCTTTTTGCGCTGAAATCGTATCAAAACAGTTTCTTATCTCTTTTTCCACTTCAACGCCTTTTTTGTTCCGTTTTTTTATAACGACCGAGTCTTTACTTTCGTAGTTTTTTAAGTTTTCGCAAAACTGCGTAAAATCACTCACGTGTAGACCGATGCAGCGCACCCGGTAATCGGCCGATTCGATCAGCCTTGTCAGCGATCTTGTATCTTTCGGCAGGACTTCTACGCCCAAAATTTTGATCCCCTTTGGCAGACTTTTTTTTAGTCTTTTTTTGATGGTCTCGCCTGAAATTTCCGACGGGTCTTCAAGATCGAGCCCGACGTCGACGTACTCGCAACTGCTGGTCATCCCCACGCTCATGGCGTTGGCAAACGAGATGATGGGGTGCGGGTGAAAGCCCTGGGAAAAGGCCAGTGGAAGTTTTGCCCGGCGCAGCGCCCTACCGAAGAGTCTTTGCTGGTCAAGGTGGGACAAAAATTTTAAGGAATCGTTTCTGCTAAATTGTATACGGACTTTTATCATAACAAAGGTTTTTCTTACTCTTAACTTCTCTTAACATTCCACAGTTTTCACAACCGAGTTTGCAGTTGACGCTTGTATTTTCGATCAAGGCTTTTTCGTATTCAAGTCTTAAGAAGTCCTTACTGATTCCAATATCTATAAAGTCCCAGGGTAGAATTTCGTCAAAATCCCTTTGGCGCAGCGCGTAAAAGTCCGGATTGACGCCGGATTCTTCAAAGGCCTGTTTCCAGAGTTCGGGCTCGAACGAGTCGCTCCAACTGTCAAAACGACAGCCGAGTTCCCAGGCCCGTTTTAAAACTTTTCCGAGTCTCCGGTCCCCTCTGGCAAAGACCGCTTCTAAAAACGAGAGCGAAGGGTCGTGCCAGTTGTATTTGATCTTTCTGTTTTTAATGCTCTCTTTTAGTAAGTTTTGCCTGCGCTTAAACTCGTCGGTCGTGAGCTGTCCGGTCCACTGAAACGGTGTAAACGGTTTAGGAACAAAACAGGACGTACTGACGACGACCTGAACGTTTTTGTTTCTAAGCTTTTTATCGGTATCATAAAAAGCGTCGACGACGTGTTCGGCGACTGACTTTATCCCCAAAACGTCTTCGTCCGTTTCGGTGGGAAGGCCGACCATGAAATAGAGTTTGATCCTTCCCCATCCCTCTTCAAAGGCGTGGGAAACGGTTTCAATCAAATCCTCTTCTTTAACGTTTTTGTTGATCACATCCCGTAGGCGCTGCGTTCCCGCTTCCGGGGCCAGCGTGATCCCACCTTTGTGGACTTTTTTCATCTCTCCGAGCATGTCGATGGAGAGCGCGTCTATTCTTAGCGAAGGAAGGGTCACCCCGATCTTTACCGGCTCGTACGTCTCTACGAGATCCGTGATCAGGCTTTCGATTTTCGGATGGTCGCCGGAGCTGAGCGAAGCCAGGCTGATTTCTTCATAGCCGGTGTTTGCGATGAGTTTCTTAAGGTCTTTTTTGATCCGCTTTTGGTCTTTAAAACGCACCGGTCGGTAAATTTGGCCCGCCTGGCAAAAACGGCAGCCGTGCGGACAGCCCCGCATGATCTCGTAACTGAGCCGGTCGTGGACGGTTTGCGTATAAGAGACGACGTAATCTTTTGGATAATAGATCTCGTCGAGATCCTCGACAAAACGTTTTTTTACGACCGGTTTGGCGTAAGACGTATTTGGCCGAAAGCTTTTAATCGTCCCGTTTCCGTTATAGTCGACCGTATAAAAGGAAGGAACGTAGATCCCTTCAAGGCCCGCGGCCATTTTTAAGAAGTCCTCACGGCTGGTCGGGTTTTTCTTCCACTCCCTGTAGACGTCCATGAGTTCAAGAAGCACTTCTTCGGCCTCACCGATTATAAATAGATCGATAAAGTCCGCCAGGGGTTCCGGGTTCATGGCTCCGGGTCCGCCGGCGATCACAAACGGATCGTCGAGCGTACGGTCCCTGCTTTCCAGTGGTATGTGGCCGAGCGCGAGCATGTTGACGAGATTGGTATAACTCATTTCGTACTGGAGGGAGAATCCCAAAAAGTCGTAGTTGCGTACGGGCTCGGTGGATTCCAGCGTAAACAGTGGGATCCCGTTTTCAACCATGAGTTCTTCCATATCTTTCCACGGGGCGAAGGTCCGTTCGGCCCAGATGTCGTCTTGTTGGTTTAAAAGTCCGTAAAGGATCTTAAGGCCCAAATGGCTCATTCCCACTTCATAAATGTCGGGAAAGGCCAAGGCGAAACGGATCATGTTTTCGTCCGGCTTTTTATGAACGGAATTGACTTCGTTTCCGGTATAGGTGATGGGTTTTTTTACTTTGTTTAAAATAACTTCAACGTCTTGTTTGCAGTTATTGAGTTTCATTCTCAGTCTCTTCTCTAGCGGCCATTTCTACGTACGGCATACGCGGTTGTACGTTACGGTAGGCCGGGCGGATGATCTTGTTACCACTGATGAGATCTTCTAAGCGGTGGGCGGTCCAGCCGGAGATGCGGGCGATCGCAAAAATCGGCGTGTAAAGCTCTTCGGGAAGATCGAGCATGTGATAGACGAAGCCCGAATAAAAGTCGATGTTCGCGCTCACGCCTTTATAGATCTTGCGGTTTTTGGCGATGACTTTAGGCGCGATCTTTTCTACTTTTTTATACAGCTCAAACTCTTTCATCCTTCCCTTTTCTTCGGCGAGGTCTTTGACGTACGTCTTTAGAATCTCGGCTCTGGGGTCGCTCTTTGAATAGATCGCGTGCCCCATACCGTAGATCAGGCCTTTTTTGTCAAAGGTCTCCCCGTTTAGGATCTTTTCCAGGTAGTTAAAGATTGCCTCTTCGTCTTCCCAGTCATCTAAGTTTTCTTTGATGTCGTTAAACATCTCGATGACTTTGATGTTGGCCCCACCGTGCTTCGGCCCCTTTAGCGAACAGAGCGACGCGGCGACGGAAGAATACGTATCCGTTCCGGCCGAGGTCACCAGATGCGTCGTAAAGGTCGAGTTGTTCCCTCCCCCGTGTTCGGCGTGGAGGATCAAAGCGATATCCAGGGCCTTGGCTTCGTTGTCGGTAAACTTTGAGTCCGAGCGCAGCATGTATAAGATATTTTCCGCGTGTGAGAGGTCTTTTCTGGGTGGATGAATGATCAAGCTGTCCCCACAATTTTTATGACGGTAGGTATGGTAGGCGTAGACGGCTAATACCGGAAAAAGGGCGATGAGCTCTAACGACTGGCGCAGAACGTTCGGTAGCGAGATATCGCTGGCGTTGTCGTCGTAGGAAAAAAGCGTAAGGACCGAACGCGAGAGCGTATTCATGATGTCCCGGCTGGGGGCTTTCATGACGATGTCCCGGACAAAGTTCGTAGGAAGCGTGCGGTAATCCGCTAAAACTTCCTTAAATTCCTCGAGTTCTTTTTCGGTCGGCAGCTTTCCAAAGATCAGCAAGTACGTCGTCTCTTCAAACCCAAAGCGGTCCTCTTTCATGCAGGCGTCGACGATCTCCTGAACGTCGATGCCCCGGTAGTAAAGTTTTCCGTCGATGTTGATGCGCTGATCCCCTTCTTGGATGTGACTGACGATCTCAGATACCCGGGTGAGCCCCGTCAGTATGCCGTTGCCGTCAAGGTCCCTCAGGCCCCGGTTGACTTTGTATTTCGTATAAAGTTCCGGGTCGATCGGACCTTCCAGTTGCTTTGCGTAATCCCTTATAATGGGCGTTATTTCAGAATATTGTTTTGACATAGTTCTATTTTCACAATCCGTTCTATTCTATCAAAAAAATATTTTGTTATACTTTAAACATGCTTAAAAAAACCGTCTTAATCGGTGTCAGCGGTAGCA
>CANRHG010000102.1 GCA_947630385.1 uncultured Eubacteriaceae bacterium | reverse complement strand
ATAACGATTGTTAGGCTTTTTGTAAATATCCGAAGTTTTTGCTTTGCTTGATTTTTTTGATGAGGCTGAATAGTTACTTATAAAAGATAATAAAGTAATAGCAGTGTTAAAAGCTCCTAATAATACTGATGAGTATAGATATGGAGATGAGTTAATTGGCTTTCTTCCTGATGACCTTTCGTTAGAAGAAGCTAAGGAAATGAGATTATCTGAAATTTGAAATTTTTATTTGATACTAATATTGTCATTGATCTCTTTCAGAAAAGAGAACCTTTTTTTGATTCAGCAAAAGAACTATTTAATTTGGTTCGAACAAATAAAATTAATGGAATTCTAACAGCTAATTCTTTTTGCGATATTTACTATTTAACAAGAAAGCAATTACATAATGAACAATTAACGAGAACTTCTCACTCAACAGTACAGGAAATAGAAGCGAAATAACCTGGAAATCCCAGATATTTATTTAAACGGAACCTGGAAATAAAAATGGGAAAAGATCGGTTATATCTGGTGGTTAAGTGAGACGGAAGGTCAAGAAGTAAAAACGAAAAAAAACGGTACCCTAACTTTTTAGAAAGGGTACCTAGCCTTAGGTATTTGCCTAAATTAATTAGGCGAGGAAAAGTAATATTCCTTCGCTACCTATTATATCAATAAAAATATCTAAAACAATACTTTTTTAATTTAACAGCGTTATTTCAGAAACCTCTCAACAATTGTATGAGAGAATTTTAAATAACAAAAAACCTAACTTTGAAAAATAGGCCTTTCACAAAGTTAGGTTTAAAGAAGAGTTATGAAAGATTTTTCAATTATTTTATTATCTCTATAATTTCGTCTAAACTTTTATGGTTACCTGTTTCAATTTTCAGATTATCTTTATCACTCTGATTAGTAACAAGAACAACTACACAATCAGAGAAACCAGCATCTTTAATTTTTTCTTTATCAAAAGATAAAAGTTTCTGTCCAGCTTTTACTTTATCTCCTACCTCAACAAAAGTATTAAAGCCATCCCCGTTCATAGTTACAGTATCAACTCCGACATGGATTAAAAGTTCATTACCATTAGTATCAATTAAACCAATAGCGTGTTTTGTATCAGGAACTACAGTAATTTCTCCATCAAATGGAGCAACAACCGTTTCACTTGTTGGATTAATTCCAACACCAGGCCCAAGGACTCCAGAAGCAAATGTTTCATCCGGAATTTGATCAAAATTAATAACTTCACCCTCTACCGGTGCATAAACCTTGTTTGGTTCAGCTTCAATGGATATTTCTACTATAGGCTCTACCTCAGGTTTTTCTTTTTTCTTTGAATTTGAATTATCTTGTTCATCTGCGTTGGAATATCCAAAAGCCCAAGTCAAGCCAAAAGCTACACCAGCTGAAATGAGACAAGTCATGATATAGTTAAACGGATTATTCAAACATAGTAATATTCCAAAGATCCCGGTTACCCCAGTACCAGTCGCTCCTAGGGAGACGATTGAAGCGTACATTGCTCCTGCAGCACCTCCTATGGCTCCGCATACAAATGGCTTTAGATATCTTAAATTGACCCCAAAGATAGCAGGCTCTGTAATTCCCATAAAGCATGAGAGAGAGGATGGAAGGGCTATAGATTTCATCTTTTGGTTTCTGGTTTTCAAACCTACGGCTAAAGTAGCAGCTCCTTGACCCATATTCGCAGCCGAAGCTAGAGGGAGCCAATAAGTAACTCCATACTGGGCCAATTGCCCAATATCAATAACCGTATACATATGGTGAATACCCGCAACAACTGTGGTCGAATAAAGACCTCCCATGATTAAACTACCAATTCCAAACGGTAAAGTTAACAGCCATAAAATACCACTAATTATTCCATTTTCAATATAAACAAATACAGGACCGATTATAGAAGAGGTAAGATAACCTGTTACAAAAACGCTTACAAGAGGAGTCACGAAAAGATCGAACATTGGTGGAACCACTTTATGAAGTTTCTTCTCGATAAAGGACATAACAAATACGGCTATAATAACTGGAATTACGTGGCCTTGATAACCTATTAAGTCAATTTCGTATAATCCAAACCAAACGGATTGGGTTTTAAGTACGCCTTCGGTAGCAACAGTCCAGGCGTTCTGTAAGTCCGGATGGATCATCAGTCCACCTATAACAGCCCCTAAATACGGGTTTCCGCCAAAGGCTCTCGCAGCGCTGAATCCTATAAGGATGGGTAAGAAAACATAGGCTGTATTCGCAAACAGGTTAGCAAAAACATAAACCGAACCAGAGGTATCAATACTTAAAATATTATTATTGACCATGAAGTTCAGAGCTTCCATTATACCCATTAAAAATCCACTAGCAACGATTGCAGGTATAATCGGAACAAAGACATCACCAAGAGTTTTTATAGCTCTTTTAAAGATATTTGTGTTCGCGTTGGCCGCTGCCTTCGCTTCTTCCTTCGTAGCTCCTGTGATACCGGCAATGTCAATGAATTCATCGTATACTTTATTGACAGTACCGGTCCCGAGAATGACCTGAAGTTGTCCAGAGGCGCTAAATACGCCTGAAACACCATCTACGTCTTCCACAGCTACAGCGTCAACTTTGTCATTGTCCGCTAAAACCAAACGTAACCGAGTAGCGCAATGTGCAGCTGATACAATATTTTCCTTTTGACCTACTTTATCGTAGATTTCCTGTGCCACCGCTCTATAATCCATTTAAAACTCCTTAAATTAAAATTCGGGAACACGTATATAAAATAATTCCGTGAATACGTATTCACTAGGTTGAAAAAATAAAGTTTTAAATAAATCGAAATCTATTTAAAACTTGTGCTTTCTCTTGAAATTAAATTAGCTTTGAGTGAAACGTCCATAATGTCATTTTCTGTCTTGCCTTCTATTTTTAAAATCAATCTATCGACAGCGAGATTAACCATTTCTTCTGTTGGCTGATTCACACTACTTAGCTGCGGTTTAAAGTATTGGTCAATTAAAATATTATCGAAACCAATAACCCCTACATCACTGGGAATACTAAGACCTAAGTTGTAAATAATGCTCATCACCTGCATCGCTCTAAGGTCGTTTCTAGCAAAAATTGCTAAGCGATTATCTAAAATTTTTAATTCTTTTTTCAAAGAATTCTCAAAATCATCGCCAGACCGAATATCCAAATTCTTAATTATAAAATCTTTATTAATCGCTTCTAGTTCTTCTTTAAAACCCTTATATTTTTCGTCGAACTCATCTCCTATAAAAATAAATTTTTGATATCCCTGCTCAACCAAATGTTTAGCTACGGCCTTTCCTGCCTCTTTATGATTTAGATAAACCGAATCATAGCCTTCAATAGGTAATGTGATCATCACAGTCGGTAAATCCAACTTATTTTTACAATCTTCCCATAAAACTCGGTTGCTCACTAAAGGAACCATCAGAATTCCGTCTACTCGGTACTGACGCATAATATCTACATATTCATTTTGTTTACTCGGGTCGTAGTCACTATTAAAAAGGATAATACTATAACCGTTCTCTCTAGCCCTAGACTCTATCTTTTTGGCTAATTCCGAAAAGAATGGATTTGATATATCGGATAACAATACACCAATTAAATGCGTTCGCTTACCCTGTAAACCCTGAGCCAGTACGTTTAATTGATAGTCGTGTTCTTTAGCACAGTTTAAAACCCGTTTTCTAACCTCCGGATCAACATTTTTATTTCCGTTTAACACTCTAGAAACCGTTGATTGAGATACATTGGTTAACTGCGCGATTTCAGTCATTGTTATCATAATTCTTTGAATACGTATTCTTTAAAAGGATTATAACACAATTGATTAATCCTTATTTAGTAGGGTATAAATATAGTTTAACTTTATACCAAAATTTACATTCAATTAAACAACGACGGTTTATGAAATTAAATCTATGAAATAGACTGAACTCAATTTCATTTGTTGTTAATATAACACGAAGAAGTAGGTCGGTCAACGTGATTTTTCATATATATTTCATATTTATATGAAATTATTTGTCTGTTTCCGAAAAAATTTATATCTTAATTCTAAATTAAATGGAATTTAATATGAAACTTATTTCATATCATTTTGCATTATTGAACATGTTTCTTTAAATTTTTCTGTTATTCTGAATGAATTTAATATTACTTCTAAAATATTTCCGCTTTTTTATTAATTTTCAGAATATGATATGATAAATCGTAAATGATTTTCATAAATTTCATTCACATCAATATTTCAAAAAATATAAATATAGGATTTTAAAATTTAAAAGGATGACGATTTCTGAAATAGCTAAGATGGCTGATGTTTCACCGGCTACGGTCTCGCGTTTCCTAAACGGTGGTTATGTAAGTGAAGAAAAAAAAGAGGTTATTGGAAAAGTTATTAGGGAGACGGGCTACGTCCCGCTAAATGCTGGACAACATTTAAAAAATAAAAAAAGCAAAAGCATTGGTGTAATCGTACCCCGATTAAATTCTGAGGCAATTGCACGGATGGTGGATGGAATTACAAAAAGAGTAAATGGTACGGATTATCAGATTATTCTAACAAATACCGACAATAATCCGGAAAATGAAATTGAAAATCTAAAATTTTTTGAATTCGATAAAGTAGATGGCGTAATTTTATCGGCGACCGAAGTTACAGACGAGTTGATTAAAATCTTAAACCGGTACAATAAACCTGTCGTCATAATTTCCCAGAATATAGAAAACTTCTTTTGTGTCTATAACGACAATGAAAGCGTCTCGTATAGTGCGACAAAACATCTTATTGAACAAGGTTGTGAAAAAATCATCTATCTAGGGGTTTTGGAAGACGATTCTGCGGCTGGACGGGACCGTCACCGTGGATTTAATAAAGCGCTTAAAGAATACGGTCTTAAGCCTGTAGCAGAAAAAATCGTAGATTTTTCTGTTGTCGGAGGATATACAGGGATTCAGGAAATCTTGGAAAATCAAAAAATCGAGGATTTTGACGGAATCTTTTGTGCCAGCGACAATATCGCCATCGGTGCTATCAACAGACTTTCTTTTACTAAAAAGAAAGTCCCAGAAGACGTAAAAATCATAGGTGTGGGAGATTCTACTTTATCTAAAGCGTTCTTACCTTCGATTTCGACCGTACATCTGTTTTACGAAGAATTAGGGGATCAAGCCGCGGATCTAATTATT
The DNA here is from genome assembly GCA_947630385.1 of uncultured Eubacteriaceae bacterium. GTDB lineage: Bacteria > Bacillota > Clostridia > Eubacteriales > Eubacteriaceae > CANRHG01. The sequence goes on along the minus strand of CANRHG010000102.1, from coordinate 1,590 downwards.
GATATTTTAGAAGGAAAGAAAATGCCCATTCGTCAAATTCAGTTAGGAAGCGAGCTCTGCATAAGAGAATCTTCAACTGAACTCAACAAATGAAAATAGCCGATTCCAAAATCGGCTATTTTCCAAACAAAATCTCTCCAGCTTCATTTTCTACTTTAAAGGCTTTTAAATCGTATAGTGTGGCTTCACTGCCGTCACTTTCAACAATTAACTCATTTTCATTAATTTCCGGAAAATACCGTGTGGTGAAGACCATCTCTCCGTCGTTGATGAAGATTTCAAGGCTTGAGGTATCCGCAAAAAGCCGTATACGCTTTAATTCTTTGACTCTAGCTACTCTTTGCTCTCTACCTGCGCCTGCCTCCTTTTGCTTTTCCCCGTCGTCGACGAAACTTAATCTCAAATTACCTTCATCCCAGCTAAAACGGCAACCGTTTCTTATAGTAATCGATCCCTTTTTGGCTACATCCGTCAGAATCAACTCAAAAGTTTCAGGAACTTCGGTTATTAGCGGCTTTTCATTTAATTTAAACTTCTTTTCATTGATCCTTAGTTCTTCGAGTTCTGTCAACGGTTTCTGAAGCAGGACTCCGTCTTTTTGCGTTAAAATCCTTGGGATAGTTAGTGCGTGGATCCAACCGTTTTCTCGGGTTGGATATTCGTAATCAAAATCCGGGAGTCCCATCCACCCAATTAAAATCCGTCTTCCTTTTTCATCGATGTAGGTTTGTGGAGCGTAAAAGTCAAAACCTTTGTCAAACTCTCTAAACTGTTCTAAAGTCGGTTTCATATCAAAGCCGTCTAATGGAATATATCCACTGTGAAAAACGTTTTGAAAGGCTTCACTTTGTCTTTTAATTCCCTGAGGAGACATAATGAGAAAATCCTTTTCGTCCAGAGTTACCAGATCCGGACATTCCCACATGTAACCCATTTCGCCGTCGCTATCGACGCGGCTTTTGTAGTTCCAGTCATAGCCGTCATCGGACTCGTAGATGAGAACTACGCCATGATCTTTTTTATCCCGTGCTCCCAAGAGCATTACGTATTGATCATCTCTTTTAAAAACCTTGGGATCCCTTACGTGCAGGGTTAAATCCTGTGGATAATCCGAGTTCGACATGAGCTGTTGGACCGACTTAAATTTTCCGGTCTTCGGATTAAAATCTTCCGCTAAGACGAGATTTTGTTCTCTACCTTCATTTACGTAGTCAAAATCACCGGGATGCTTTACACTACCCGTATAATAAGCGCGTAGACCATTTTCAAACTCATAAGCAGAACCGGAATGCGTCCCGTAGCGGTCGAAACCATGGTCCGCAAATATGGCCGGATGATGGTATTTGTAATTGATGAAATCTTCAGTTGAATAATGTCCCCAACAATTGGGAGAGCCAAAACGCGTATCCTGTGGAAGATACTGAAAAAAAATGTGATTAACGCCGTCTACCTCACTGAGTCCATTAGGGTCGTTTAACCAACCGGACACGGGCATTAAATGAAATTTCAGGCGCCAAGGGTCTTCCTTAGCTTTCTTTAGAGCTTTCCGTTCTAACTCAGTTACGTTTTCATCGTTTAAAATCAGTTCCA
>CANRHG010000101.1 GCA_947630385.1 uncultured Eubacteriaceae bacterium | reverse complement strand
CTCATCGAACACTTTGTAGAATTCAGAGACCATCAGATCTTCCTCAAAGTGTTCGATGAGCTCTTTGGTGATTTCTTTATCGTAGATAAAAGCCGAGCACTCAAAGTTTAGGGAAAACGAACGGTTGTCGAAGTTGCAAGAACCGACGACGCTGAGCGAGTCGTCGACCGTCATGACCTTGCTGTGGACAAAGCCCGGCTCGTATTTATAAACTTTGGCCCCATAGCGGATGAGATTTCCGGCGTATGAGAGCGTGGACGGGTAGATGAACGGATGGTCGGCCTTGTTCGGAATCAGGATCTTGACTTCGATCCCGGAGTTGAGCGCGATCTTTAGGGCTTCTTCGACGGAATTATCGAGCACGAAATACGGGGAAGTGATCCGTATCGTGTGCTTGGCGTCGTTTATCATCTTAAGATACCCCTGTTTTATGACCTGATTTTCCGTATCCGGGCCGCTCGCCACGATCTGGAGTCCGGTATTTCCCGAGGTGTTGATGTCTTCGGGGAAGAGATAGGAAAAGGACTCAAATTCCTGCAGGTTGATCGTCTCCTGTCCGGTTGTCGTCCAGTCGGCGAGAAAGCGCCACTGTAGTTCTCGGACCGCGTCGCCCTGGATCCGAAGGTGGGTGTCGCGCCAATAGCCGAATTTTTTCTTTAGCCCCAGGTATTCGTCCCCGACGTTAAAACCGCCGATGTAGCCCGTCTTACCGTCGATGACCACGATTTTGCGGTGGTCGCGGTAGTTGATTCGAAGCGTGACGTACTTGGAAACGAGCGAAAGTTTACTCGGAAGAAAGCATCCGATCTTTACCCCGGCCTCTCTAAGGCGCTTTACGTTTTTGTTACCGATGTGGGCGCTTCCGACTTCATCGTAGATGACGCGCACTTCCACGCCTTCTTTTGCCTTTTTTTCGAGCAGGTCCATAAAACGGTTGCCGAGCCCGTCGTTTTGGATAATATAGAACTCGACGTTGATGCTCGTCGTCGCCGCTTCTAGGTCTTTAAACATCTGGTCGAACAGGTCTTTGCCGTCGGTGATGACTTCGACCTCGTTATTATTGGTAAACAGGGCCTCGCTTACGTTGACGTGATATTCGATGTTGTCTTTAAACGCGCCAAAATTATAATACGCCTGTAGCGGTGTCTCCCGGATCTCCTTTTTTTGCTGTTCGAGCTCGCTGTTATAGCGTTTGTTTTGGGTCTTGCTGAGTTTGTAGACCTTGTTTGAGCTGAACTTTTGCGAAAAAAGGATATAAAAGATAAAGCCGAGCAGTGGCAGGGCCCAGATCGCAAAAAGCCAGGCGTACGTCGAAGACGGTTGTTTACGTTCCATGAAGATGAGCGTAAACGATAAAAAGACGTTCAATACAAAAATAATTAGGCCGAGAATTAAACTATCCGTATGAAAGGATAAGAACATTTAAGTTACTCCAATAGATTTTCTCGTATTTTTTCAATATCCTCCCGGGTGAGATCTGTATTCGCGATCAGATAATTATCCACGTTCCCGTAATTGTCTTCGATCCAGTCGAGCTGTTCTTCAAGCCACGATGGATCGACTCCAAAGAATTTCATGAGATCCCTCTTGTTTACCCCCGTCTCCGTAGCCACGGTCGAGTTAAGAAGCTCGTAAGCGCGTTCGTAGGTGAGATTCGACAGACTGTAGTCGGAGATGATTTTTTCTTTCGGGATGCCGGCGATGAGCTGGATCAGGGCGATCATGATACCCGTGCGGTCTTTTCCGTTGGTACAGTGGACGTAGATCTTCGTGTCCTTATCATCGCGAAGCAGTTTTAAGGCTTTCGCGAAACGGTCCGCCCGCTTACGGACTTGCGCCCTATAAATATCGTAAAAAAAGTCGATGTAACTTTGCGGATCGCTGTAGTCAAGCTTCAACGTCGAAAGTCCTTCAAGAACGGGAATGTTTAGATACTTGGCTCCCGGTGGAACGTTGTCCGGCTGATTAGCCGCTTTGTCGGATTCACGGAAGTCGATGATATAATCTATACCAAGATCGTTGAAAGCTTTTTGATCCTCCTCATTCAGGTGGCAAAGCTCCTCTCCCCGGTAAATTTTATTCTTCTTTAGTTTTCTACCCTCTGCGTTGGTATATCCACCGGCGTCTCGCATATTCACGGCGGATTCAAACGGTAAAAACCGCTCATTTAAATTTGTTTCGTCGCTAAACCGAAGATAGTGCGGGGAGTAGTAATCAATATCAAAGTCTTCTTTTTCTTCGCGTTTGGGTTTTAATAATATATAACCTAAACCAAGCAAAAGACCTATAAGCGTAGCTTTAAACATAATTCACCTCGAAAATTAAAATATTGGGAAAAAAGAATGTTTTTGATTAAACCAATCAAAGGAATCTATATTCACGTTCCGTTTTGTCTATCAAAATGCAATTACTGCAGTTTCTATTCTGTGACCAACAGTGATTTTAACGTTAAATTCAAGTATATCACACGGCTACGACAAGAAATTGCCAGGGACCGGCACTATCTGGGTGAAGTACAGACCCTTTACGTCGGCGGCGGTACCCCGAATACGCTCCCGGTCGACTACCTCTCGGCGGTGCTGTCAAAACTTGAAGAGCGAATCGAAAGACCCATCACCGAACTTAGCGAACGCACCATCGAGATCAACCCTTCCTTTAAAAACTACTACCTTGGGGCCTACCGGGATCTGGGCTTTGACCGCATCAGTATCGGGGTCCAGAGTTTTAACAATACCCTCTTAAAGCGGCTTCGTAGGCGCCACAACCGAAGAAAAGCTCTGGATACGATCGAAGACGCGGTCCGGGCCGGTTTTGACAACATCAGTATCGATTTAATGTTCGGCCTGCCGGGACAAAACTTAGAAGATATCGACGAAGCCCTAGATTATCTAAGCCGGTACGAACAGATAAAACACGTCTCGGCCTACTCCCTAAGCCTTGATGAAGGGACCTATTTTTACCGGCTCTACCAAAGGGGGCAACTCAAACTCCCGGACGAAGACCTTGAGCGACAAATGCAGTACCGGCTAAATGCCGGGCTAAAAGAGCTGGGTTTTAACCACTATGAGATCTCAAACTACGCCAAAGACGGCTACCACTCAAAACACAACGCGCTGTACTGGAACCTCGACGGCTACCTCGGTTTTGGTCCGTCGGCGGCTTCTTTTACCGGAGATAGGCGTTTTGCCAACAAAAGCGACGTCTTTAGTTACATCAACCGTGGACGGAGCTTAAGCGAAGCGCGAAGGCTCGACGAGACCGAGCTTAAAGGCGATTTTATGTTCTTAGGTCTTAGGCGAAGTGAAGGCGTATCAGACAGTGAATACAAAAAGCGCTTCGGGACCTCGTTTTTTGACGATTATGGGGCCCAGATAAGTTCGCTGATAAGTCGTGGCCTGATCTTTCGGGACGGGGAAAAAATCGCGCTGACTCCCCTGGGGTTTGATCTTGCCAATCAGGTCTTTGTCGAATTCGTGTAGTTAAAAATCTGTGCTGTCAAAAATGAAGGGTAAAGCTACTTTTAGGGTAAAAATACAAATAGTGATTATATAGCATTGTATTTTTATAAAGATTGTTCCCCAACTCTAAAGCTTTGACTCTAGACGGCCGGTTTTAGGACCTTGGGGTCAAGGATCTGAGGTTTGAAATGAACTATGAAGAAATAAACGCAGAAGAAAGCGCAAACGATCTCCCGCAAGATGAGTCCACTCCGGAGCCCGAAATCAATGAAGAGTCGCTTCAGGAAGAGCTCGAAACCGAGGACAAAGAGATCGCTTCGCTTAAAGAACAATTAAAAGCTGCCGAAGAAAACGTCGATGACCTCAAAGACCGCATGCTCAGGGTGCAGGCGGATTTTGAGAATTTCAGAAAACGCACGCAGCGGGAAAAAGAGGATTTGGCCCAGTACACCAAAGAAGAAGTCGTCAAGAAACTTCTTCCGGTGTTGGATAATTTTGATCTGGCAATTTCACACGCGTCGACCGAAAACCTCGAAGCCTACGCTAAAGGGGTAGAGCTCGTGGCCAAACAGTTAAGAGACGTCCTTGAGAGCGAAGGCTTGAAGGAAATCGAAGCCGAAGGCACGACGTTCGACCCGAACTTTCATCACGGCGTCGCAGTGGATAATAACCCCGAACTGGAAGACCAGCAGATCACTGAAGTTTTCCAAAAAGGGTATCAGTTAAAAGATAAAGTATTAAGACCGTCTATGGTCAAGGTTAATAGTAAATAGGAGGAAAATATGGCAAAGGAAAAAATCATCGGCATTGATTTAGGTACTACAAACTCGTGTGTGGCGGTCCTCGAAGGTGGGGAACCGGTAGTTATTCCGAACGCGGAAGGAAATAGAACGACCCCGTCGGTCGTCGCTTTCACGAAAGACGGCGAAAGACTGGTCGGTCAGGTAGCGAAACGTCAGGCGGTCACGAACCCGGACAACACCGTTATCTCGATCAAGAGGCTCATGGGCTCCGACGAAACCGTATCGGTCAACGGCGAAGTTTACACGCCGCAGGAAATCTCGGCCATGATCCTACAAAAACTGAAAAAAGACGCCGAAAGTTATCTGGGCGAAGAAGTCAAGAAAGCCGTCATCACGGTCCCGGCTTACTTCTCCGACTCCCAGAGACAGGCCACCAAGGACGCCGGTACGATCGCGGGTCTTGAAGTCATGCGTATCATCAACGAACCGACGGCCGCCGCGCTGGCTTACGGCTTAGATAAATCCGACGAAAGTCAAAAAATCATGGTCTACGACCTCGGTGGCGGGACCTTCGACGTCTCGATCCTGGAACTGGGCGAAGGCGTCGTCGAAGTTATCGCGACCAACGGGAACAACCACCTTGGTGGGGACGACTTCGATGAAAAGGTCGTCGACTGGATGGTCGATGAATTCAAGAAGAACAACGGCATCGATCTGAAGAAAGACAAGATGGCCATGCAAAGGCTTAAAGAAGCCGCTGAAAAGGCTAAGATCGAACTGTCGACGGTCATGAAGAGCGACATCAACCTGCCGTTTATCACGGCCAACGAAAACGGTCCGCTTCACCTTGAACTTTCACTCACGAGAGCCAAATTCGACGATCTGACCAGAGACCTCGTCGACAAGACCAAAGAACCGGTCCGTTTGGCGATGGAAGACGCGGGCATGAAAAAGAACGACCTGAACAAGGAACTCTTAGTCGGTGGTTCGACCCGTATTCCGGCCGTCCAGGATCTGGTCAAAGAACTCGCCGGTGACGAACCGTACAAAGGGATCAACCCGGACGAATGCGTGGCCATGGGCGCTGCCATCCAGGGTGGTGTTTTAGCCGGTGAAGTCAAAGACGTCCTACTCCTTGACGTAACCCCGCTGTCCTTAGGGATTGAAACCCTCGGTGGAGTCTTCACGAAGCTGATCGACCGTAACACGACGATCCCGACGAAGAAGAGCCAGATCTTCTCGACGGCCGCCGATAACCAGACCGCCGTTGACGTCCACGTCCTACAGGGCGAACGTGAAATGGCTTCGAACAACAAGACCTTGGGCCGTTTCCAACTCACGGGCATTCCGGCAGCAAAACGTGGGATCCCACAGATCGAAGTTACCTTTGATATCGACGCCAACGGTATCGTTCACGTCTCGGCCAAAGACCTCGGTACCGGTAAGGAACAGAGCGTTGTCATCAAATCTTCGACGAATATGAGCGAAGAAGACATCGAAAAGGCCGTCAAAGACGCGGAAAAATACGCGAAGGAAGACAAGAAGTTAAGAGATCTTACCGAAGCGCGTAACAACGCCGACGCCACGGCTTACAGCGCCGAACAGTCCTTACAGGATATGGGCGACAAGATCACTCAGGAAGAAAGAGAAGAAGTCGAAAAGAAGATCGAAGAAGTCCGCGAAGCCGTTAAAGGCGACGATACCGAAAAGATCCGCCATAAGATGGAAGAACTCAACGAAAAACTCTATCCGCTGGCACAGAAGATGTATCAGGACGTCGCTAAGGATCAACCGCTCGACGAAGAAATCGATGCCGAAGCCGGTGACGATGACGTCGTAGAAGCCGAATACGTCGAAGTAACGGACGACGAAGATTAATTTAGGATATAAAAGTGAAATGGTAGTTTTTTTAAACTACCATTTGTTATTATTTAAGTGGACCTAGTCCAAATATAGCGCGAGAATAGAGGAATTTAATTTGGCACAAAAACAAAAAAGAGATTATTACGAAGTTTTGGGCGTCGGTAAGGACGCCGACGAGAGTGCGATCAAAAAAGCGTACCGAAAACTCGCGCTGAAATATCACCCGGATAAGAATCCAGACGATAAAGAAGCTGAAGCCAACTTTAAAGAAGTCAACGAAGCCTACGAAGTCTTGAGCGACAAAGAAAAACGCGAACGTTACGACCAGTTCGGTTTTGCGGGCGTTGACGCGAATTACCAGCCTGGGCCAGAAGACTTCGGTGGATTTGGTGGTGGTGGCGGCACCTACACCTATTCCGGTGGAGGCGGTTTCGGCGGCTTCGAAGATATTTTCAGTGACTTATTCGGTAGTGGTGGAGCAAGAAGCAGTGGCTTTGGAGGATTCGGAAGCGATTTCGGCGGCTTTGGTGGTTTTGGCTTTGACGATTACGAAACTCAAAGAAACCGCCCGACGCAGGGGAGTGATATCAAAGTCCGCGTGACCTTGAAGTTCAGGGAAGCCGCTTTCGGGTGCGAAAAGAAGATCAAGATCAAGCGCAAGGAAGAGTGCTCGCATTGTTCCGGTACGGGCCACGAACCCGGATCGAAAGTCGAGACCTGTTCAACCTGTGGCGGGGTTGGCAGAGTCCACGTACAGCAGCAGACGCCGTTTGGGACGATCCAACAGGAACAGGTGTGTCCGCACTGTCACGGCACGGGCGAGTCTTATTCCGAAAGCTGTTCGGTCTGCAGTGGCACGGGCCTGCGCAACGTCTCACGGACCGTCAAGATCAAGATCCCGGCCGGTGTGGACAACGACTCGATCTTACCGTTACGTGGTCAGGGAAACGCCGGAGAAAACGGCGGTCCCGCGGGCGACCTGCTCGTCTACATCCGCGTACAAAAAGATCCGGTCTTTAG
>CANRHG010000100.1 GCA_947630385.1 uncultured Eubacteriaceae bacterium | reverse complement strand
GCGATGTCGCTCCCGTTTAGATCCGCGCTGGGGTCGGCTTCGGCAAAGCCGATGGCCTGCGCCTCCCTCAAAGCCTCGTTAAAATCCGCCTTATCGTTGACCATTTTCGTCAAGATAAAATTGGTCGTCCCGTTTAAAATACCCTTGATATCGGTAATCTCGTTGTTTCTGAGTTGGGACTCGAGTGCCTTGATGACGGGGATACCGCCACCCGCACTAGCTTCATATCTTAACATAACCTGGTTTTGTTTGGCCAAATCGGTGAGCTCTTTAAAGTGCGAGCCGATGACGGCTTTGTTGGCCGTGACGACGTGTTTTTTGTTCTTTAAGGCTTCCTTGATCTGTTCGTATTCAAAATCCTTGCCGCCCATCAAAGCGATAACGAGGTCGATCGAATCATCCTCCATGATGTCGCGGCTGTTGTTGGTCAGCTCGGCTCCTTCGACCCTTTTGTTTGGATCTTTATCGAGTACTTTCGTGATCCGGGAGGGCTCTTTGACGGAATCGCTAAAATTCCCGCGGTCCCGATTGATTTGTTCGTATGCGCCGGAACCTATGGTTCCGATTCCTAATAAAGCTATGTTCATGGTTTTTTAAATATCAGAGTTTATTATACAAAAATTGAAAATTATTTTACAGCTCCATTTGGATTTGGTGAATGTTGTTTCAACAAATCCAAAAAGAGAAATTACGCCTTAACGCTCCTCTTGTTTTTAATGATAAAACATTTTATGATAATTTTATAATTTCTCTATTTAATTAAAATTATCCTTACGAAAAAATGCAAGAAAGATTTTATATCAGTACAAGAAATATCGACAACAAAGTCAGCGCAGCCCAGGGAATTTTGCAGGGCATCGCCCGCGACGGAGGTCTTTTCGTCCCGGAATTTATCGACGAGCTCCATTTTGACCTAAACGAACTAAAAGATCTCGATTATAAGGAACTCACCAAGGCCATCCTCGCCGCTTTTCTTCCCGGTTTTTCACCCGAACGGATCGACCGGGCCGTTGAAAGCGCCTATACCGGGACTTTCGATACCAATACGGTCGTCTCGCTTGAGGAGGGGAGCGATTCTTATTTTCTGGAACTCTGGCACGGTCCGACCGCCGCTTTTAAAGACCTGGCCCTGACCCTGCTTCCGCATCTAATGCGCGAAAGCGCCGACATCGAGGGCGACGACAAAAAAATCGTCATACTGACGGCCACCTCCGGCGATACGGGTAAAGCCGCGCTCGAAGGCTTTAAGGACGTCGAAAACACCGAAATATTCACGTTTTATCCCAAAGACGGGGTCAGTACGACCCAAGAACTTCAGATGCTCACAACCGAGGGAAACAATACCCACGTCATCGGCGTTGAGGGCAATTTTGATGACACCCAGACGGCCGTCAAAGAGATCTTTAACGATCCCGAATTTTTAAAAGAGCTCGAAAAAAACAATTACCGCTTTTCTTCGGCCAATTCGATCAACCTCGGGCGCCTGATCCCCCAGATCGTCTATTATTTTTACAGCTATTTCGAACTGGTAAAACGGGGAGTGATCGATCTGGGACAAAAAGTTAATTTTGTCGTTCCGACGGGAAACTTCGGGGACATTTTGGCCGGTTATTATGCCTATCTTTGCGGTCTTCCCATCGCCAGTCTCGTGTGCGCTTCCAATAAAAACAAGATTCTAACGGACTTTTTTACGACCGGCGTCTACGACACGAACCGGGACTTCTATAAGACGATATCGCCGAGCATGGATATCCTGATCTCGAGCAACCTTGAACGCCTCTTGTTTGACCAGCTAGACGTCGATTTAAAGACGCTCATGGACGACTTAAAACAAAACGGGCGTTTTGAGGTCGACAAAGACCAACTGGAAAAATTTCTGGCCGGATACGCCGACGAAGACGAGGTCCGAAACCAGATAAAAGAAGAATACGAAAAAAGCGGCTACCTCTTAGACCCTCATACGGCCGTAGGCCAGACGGTCAGGGAAAAGTTAAAAGATAAACTCGACGGGCCGTGTATCGTCTTAAGTACGGCAAGCCCCTATAAATTCTCCGAGGCGGTCGCGTCCTCGCTCTTCGGTCCTCTGGAAGATACGGACTCACAGGCGTTTTTGTTTGAAAAAACCGGCATAAAGATCCCGGAAACGCTAAAGGACTTAGAGAAAAAACAAATCCGCCACCACAGGGTCTCTTCAAAAGAAGACATCAAAGACAGCATTAAAGACGTATTGTTCGATGAATAAAGTTTACGCGATCAAAGTTCCGGCGACGAGCGCGAACATCGGATCGGGATTCGATACGACCGGCGCGGCCTTCCAACTGTACAACCTGTTTGAAGTTTGCGAATTAAAACAAGAGGGCTTAATCATCAAAGGTGTCCCGCCCGAATACCGCGGCAAGGACAACCTGGTCGTTAAGTCGATGGAGAGGCTTTTCTCCCTGGTCGATTACCGGCCCAAGGGACTTTTTATCAACGAATTTAACGACATTCCCATGGGAAAAGGGCTCGGCTCTTCCGCTACCTGCATCGTCGCCGGCCTTGTCGGCGCAAACCTTATCGCCGGGCGTCCCTTTTCTTTAGACGAACTCTTTGAGATCTCGGTTAGAATCGAAGGCCATCCGGACAACGTCGCGCCGGCCTTTTTTGGGGGCCTTACGACCGCCCTGATGTCAAAGGATAAGACGCTTTTTACGAGGGAGGAGATCAGCGCGAAGTTCGAGTTTTACGCCTGTATACCGGATTTTACCCTTTCGACCCAAAAAGCCCGTGACCTTCTTCCGAAGACTTATTCGAGACAGGACGTGGTCTATAACATCTCCCACGCCATCATGAGCTATCTGGCCCTGACCAGGGGTCTAGAAGATTATATTCCGCTTAGTGTGGGAGACCGGATCCATGAACCGTACCGAAAAGGTTTTATTGAAGGTTATGACGAGATCGTTGCCCACTCAAAGCGCATCGGGGCACTCGCCAGTTACATCAGCGGTGCCGGTCCGACGCTTATCCAAATTACGGAGGTGAGCAATATTTCGTTTGAAGGAAAAATGCATCGATGGATGAGAGAGAATTTTCCAAACTGGGAATTTATGCGCTTGGTCCCAGATACAAAAGGAGTGGTAGTCCAAGAACACGATGTTAGATGATTATTTGATCGTAAACAAAAGTATCCTGCCCGATTACTTCCAAAAAGTGATCGAAGCGAGAAATTTGCTCGAGAGCCAAAAAACCGACTCCGTCAGCGAGGCGGTCAAGGCCGTCGGTATCAGCCGGAGTACGTATTATAAATACAAGGATTTCGTCTTCTCCCCCTCCAAACAATTTGGCCGCCTGTTTACGCTGACGGTCAAATTGGAGGACGTTCCGGGGATTTTGTCAAAGATCCTACATTTCGTCACGGATAACGGGGCAGATATCGTGACGATCAATCAGGGCATTCCAATCAACGGGATCGCTTTGGTCACTTTGACCCTAGACGGGCAAAATCTTACGAAAACGGTTGAGGAATTCGTTCAAAACCTGAAGAATCTGGAGAAGGTCAACAGCGTTCAGCTCATGGCCCTGGAATGATCAACCGATGTAATTCATAAAATCCGCTGAATACTCCTGCCGGTTTAGGTTATGGCCTTTTTTGTTCAAAAGCTCGACTTTTAGAGCGATGTAATTGTTGTTCGTCGTTAAAATTTGGGCAATCTGTGGCGAACTGTATTGTTGTTTAATGAGATCGAGAATTTCTTCGTCTGGAATCGATAATTCCGCGGCAAAATAATTGGCTTCTAACTCCATTTTGCTGCTCGCTCTGGTCAAATCGTCGGCTTTTACGTCGTCCCGGTCTAAAATCTTTCCGTGCAGGACGTGATGACCTATTTCATGCAAAAGAACGATCCTTTTTGTAAAATCGTCCAAATCGTTCTTTAAAAAAATAAACGGTGTCGAGAGGATTTTTGTATACATTCCGAGCTGTTTTTCAAAGTTGCGCTCGATGACCATAATGTTTAAATCGCTGGCTATTTGGAAAGGATCGCACGAATCGGTCATCTCCTTTAACCGCTGAACTTTTCGGACAATGTCGTCAGTCTTTATAAACACCGTTTTTATTCTTCTTTCTCAAAATTTAAGTCGTAATTCCCCTGTTTAAAGAAATCTTCATCTAAGAAATCGCCGCCTTCTTGTTCTTTGGCTATCCAATAGGCGTCTTGAATGGCCCGCATCATTTCATCCTTATCGTTTTCATCCATCTCTCCGCCCGCAAACAGACCTTGAACTTCCGCGACGACACGCTGAATCTGCTCGTTGACCGGCGTATTATCCGGCTCGTGATAGATAAAAAAAGATTCATTCTCGGTCAAAAGATAATTGACGTCCACGCCCAGAACTTCCGCGATCCTCCGGTAGATCTCCCTTTGTTTGGGATAGCGGCCTCCCGTTTCGTAATTCGTGATCGTCCGGAGCGATACCCCCACCGAATCCGCGAGGGCTTTTTGCGTCATCTTCCTTTGTTTGCGCAACCGACCGAGCTTTTCTCCAAAATTCATGTCCCCTCCAATAGAAACTTAATTGCGTATTCGTGTTGACAGTAGAAACTTAATTTCCTATAATGAAAATCAACCGAAATCGATATAGTACTTAACTTGCGTATATTTTAAAATATCTACTTATAAAAGTCAAGAAATCACGTCCTAAACAGGCATAAATTGCCGATTTTAGGAAATTGAGTTTCGCTTTTTCGCTCCCTAGTTAGCTTACATCCCAGGGTGCGTATTATGGCGCATAATTTAATATAAATAATGCGAAGGAGAAACCATGGATCGTACCATTTTACATTCGGATATGAACGGCTTTTACGCCAGTTGCGAGAGCCTCTACCATCCCGAGCTGGCTTCAAGACCGCTGGCCGTGGCGGGAGATCCCCAAAACCGGCACGGCATCATACTGGCTAAAAACGAACTGGCCAAATCATTCAACGTACGAACGGGAGAGGCCATCTGGCAGGCCAAGGAAAAGTGCCCCGACCTGGAAATTCTCCGTCCCAATTACCCTCTTTACCTGCGTTTTTCGAAAAAAGCCCGTAAAATTTACTACGAATATACCGACCAGGTGGAAGCTTTCGGCCTAGACGAAGCCTGGCTTGACTGTACCAACAGTGAGAGCCTCTTCGGTTCCGGTGAGACGATAGCCCAAACCATCCGCAAACGCATCAAAAACGAGCTCGGCCTGACGGTGTCGGTCGGGGTAAGTTGGAACAAGATCTTCGCGAAATTTGGGAGCGATTATAAAAAGCCGGACGCCGTAACGGTCATTGACCGCAACAACTACAAAAACATCGTCTGGAGCCGTCCGGTGGGCGACCTGCTTTACGTCGGTCCCGCGACCAAGCGAAAGCTTAAAAACATCGGCGTTACGACCATCGGACGTTTGGCATCCATGGGGCGGGACCGCCTGGAACTGGAATTTGGAAAATGGGGGCTCTTTCTCTACGATTTTGCTCTTGGGCTCGACGACTCTCCGGTACAGCCCCTCGATCCCGATGCTTACGACAATTACCGCCCGATCAAAAGTATCGGAAACTCGACGACCACGCCCAGAGATTTGACGAAATACGGCGAGTTTAAGCTCGTCATCGCCATGCTAGCCGAAAGCGTGGCCATGCGCCTACGCGAGCTCGACTGCCTGGCTTTCGTCGTAGAAATCGAGATCCGCTATAAAACGCTTAATGGTTTTACCAGACAGCGTAAGCTCCTATCCCCTACGGACGTGACCCGTAAGATCACGCAGGTCGCCGAAGAACTCTTCTTCGAAAACTACGATTTTACGACGCCCGTACGAAAGCTCGGCGTACGCGTCTCGGGTCTTATTTCATCGGAGCGGCCGGTACAACTCAACATTTTTGAAAATCCGGACAAGATCTCTAAAGAACAACGTCTCGATCGTACGATCGATCATTTACGCAGCCGCTACGGCAATAACAGCGTCCGTAAAGCCACGACGCTCGGGGATTCAATGAGCCAGATGGATATAAAAAAAGATAATATCATCCATCCGATCGGCTATTTTTGAGGTTGGTTATGGAAAACATTCAAAAACGCTATGTGGACGTTCTCGTTTTGTTTAGAGATTCCGGCCAAATGGAGCCGAAAATCATTTATTGGGACGAAGACAAGAAGTTTTACATTGATAAAATATTGGATATACGACCCTGTGCTTCGAGAAAAGCGGGAGGCCAAGGCGACCGGTATTTGTGTTTGATTAACGGAAGAGAGCATGCGATTTATTTTGAAGACCCCGCATGGTTTGTAGAAGAAAGAATTAAAAATAATCCCAAAACTTTTTAACAAAAAAAGCGACAGCGTTCATGACAGTTTAATCTGAATGATCGCTATCGCTTTTGTTTGATTATAAAATTTCCCAATGTCCTTCTCTTTATTTCCTATGAGGGATAGTTCGATTTATTTTATGGTTTTTCTCTACATTTGTTAAAGGAAAACTATAACTGAAAAATTTCAGTTATTTAAATTCAAGTATTGAAAAAAGGATTTACGCCCCAATAAATTACTCTTTTTCGATTAAATCGTAACCATAACGTGCCAGTTCTTCATTGATTTTTTCATCACTAAAACCATTTCTACGAAATGAATCGATTAAATTGGCCCGAGCGCGTTTTCTTTCGTCTTCCCTTCCTTCTTCATATTTGGCTCTCTCAAATCCGGCCATCAACATTCCCTTTCCTCCTTCGTCTCTGGAATTTCATATCCCTTAAAAACTTGGGTTTTTTCGTCCGATTGCTTAAACAAGAGGTTGCTGACGAAATTAGATTTTCTTTTGAGAAATCTTCGTAGTTGACGATTGCGCTGATCAAAGCCCCCGATCCAAGATACCTCTATTATAATTCGAGGACTGAAAAAGGAGCTCTCGCCCCTATAAATTACTCTTCTTCGATTAAATCGTAACCATAACGCGCCAGTTCTTCATTAATTTATTCATCACTGTAACCAATCCTACGACAGAAATCAATCAAAATAGCCCGGTCTTCTTCTTTTGTTATAGATATACCTTTTTCTATACCTTCTTCGTATTTGGCTCTCTCGAATCCGGTCATTAACATTTCCTTTTCCTCCTTTTTTTCACTG
>CANRHG010000099.1 GCA_947630385.1 uncultured Eubacteriaceae bacterium | reverse complement strand
ACGTGGCCCATATTGATCGAGACCACCCCGTCTTTGTTGTTGATATTGACCGTAAAAAAACGGGTACTGTACGGCGTTTCTTCCGAAAACGGGTTATCGTAGCTGTTTTCCGGAAAACGCCCGTTATTGGCGGCCAAAAACTTGAGGACCTGATCGGCCGACGAGTTTTGGGACAGGCCGTACAACACGTCGATGAAGGTTAAAATCGCGGCTAAGACGATCGCGACCGACAACATTGCCGTTAAAATAAAGCGTTTTCGAAGGTCCTGAAACATCAGTCGCCTATTTCTACGCCGTCTTTACCGACTAAAGTATACCCGGCACCCCTAGAGGCCTGGATGTGAAGGTTGGCCCCGACTTTGGCCAGTTTCTTACGTAAGGTCGAGATGTAGGTCCACACGACGTTGATCTCGCTTTCCGTATCGAGCCCCCAGATCTTCTCCAAGAACAGCTCCGTCGGGATCAGAACGTTGGGATTTAGCATTAGCATCTCGAGCATCTGGAACTCTTTGTTCGTAAGCCGTACGGTCTCCGTGTCGGTCGTGAGTTCGCTGTTAACTTTATTAAGGCTTATGTTTCCGACCGAAAGGATGTTTGGCTTAAACTCGCTCTTTCTTCGGGTGATCGAGCGGATCCTCGCTAACAGCTCGCCCGTATCAAAGGGCTTAGACAGGTAATCGTCCGCGCCCAGATCTAGGCCCTCGATCTTATCTTCGGTCTCGCCTTTGGCCGTGAGCATGATGATCGGGGTATTGATCCCCATCTCACGCAGCTCCTTTAAAACCTCCAGACCGCTTTTTTCCGGCATCATCACGTCTAAGATGATCCCGTCGTAATCGTTTTCCAGAGCGTAGTCCATCGCGTCTTTGCCGTTGTAGACGGCGTCTACCGAGTAGTTGTTGTGTTTAAAGATAACGCATAAGGCTCTGGATAATTCGACTTCGTCTTCGGCAAGCAAAAGTCTCATAAAGGTTCCTCCTCTATTTTCTCTAAGGCTTCACTTACACCATCTTCAAGATTGGAAGCCACTACTTCATAGCCGTAATCTTTTAACTCCTGCGGCGCGTTTCCCATTATAAAGGGATACCCGACCGCTTGTAACATATCTAGATCGTTAAAATTATCTCCGATCGCCGCGGCCTCATTTAGACCGATCCCGAGGGACTCACAGATAAGCTTTAGGCCGTACGCCTTGCTGTTGCTTTCCGGCATGACTTCTAGGAGCGTATCCGCCGAGCGTACGATCTTAAGACCGGTAAATTCTTTCTTAAGTTTTTCTTCGAGCACAAGAATCTCTTCGGGATAGCCGCAAAACATGATCTTGTTGATTATATCCGTCTCTTTGGCTTTACTTACCGAGGAAAGTCCCGGATCGAGCCCGATCGTTTTGATCTCTTCGACCTGCATCGGGTGGTCTTTATCGGTGACGTACCAGACCCCGTCGATATAAAAGTTCATCGCGCAGCCCGAACCCTCGGCAAATTCTTCGACGGATAGCGCCGTAGCTTTGTCAAGACCGTTTTTGTAGATCATCTCGCCGTCTTTAACGACGATCCCGCCACCGAAACTTACGAAAGTATCTTCTACCCCTAAGATCTTATTACTCGGCCGGACCCCGTCGGGAAGACGGCCCGAGATGAGGATAAACGGGATATCAAGCTTTTTTACGCTATCTATGACCCCTTTAGAGATTTTTTTTCCGGGACCGAGCAGGGTCCCGTCGATGTCGCAAAAGACGGCTTTTACTTTAGAACTCATGGATAAAAAGACCGCTCCTTAATTTTGGCTCAAACCAGGTGCTCTTCGGTGGCATCGTAAGACCCATATCGGCTACGGTGATAACTTTATCAATACTCGTGGGATAAAGGCTAAAAGCCACCCCCTCACCGGTCCTGTCTTCCAGTTCTTTAAGTCCCCGCACGCCGCCGACAAAGCTGATGCGCTTGTCGGTGCGCTGATCTCCGATCCCTAAGACCGGACTTAAGATCTTATCGTAAAGGATGGATACGTCAAGGGATGCTACCACGCCCTCCGGTTTTTCTTTGGCCTCGAGCAAGTACCATTTACCGTCTAGAAACATACCAAACTGGCCTTCTTTTTCGGGGTGGACTTCCCCCGTCTTCGGGGTGACCGTAAAGTCTTCTTTAATACGGCTTATAAAAGCCTCAGGGGTTAGCCCGTTTAAGTCACTGACGACGCGGTTGTAATCGTATACGTGAAGCTCGGAGGCCGGAAAAAGAACCGACAGAAAGTACCTGGCTTCGGGAGCCTTAACTTTTTCCGCTACCGCCACCGCCGAAGCGCAGCGGTGGTGCCCGTCGGCGATATAAAGACTGTCGAGTTTTCCAAACAGTGAGGTAAGTTCGTCCTCTACGTCTTTTTCTACCTTCCAGCCTCTGTGTCTTACCCCGTCGTCGCTGACAAAATCAAAGATGGGTGTCCCCTTTTTTTGCTCCTCGATCAAATCCGTAATTTCTTTTTCGTCTTTATAGGTAAGGAAGATCGGTCCCGTATGGGCCTTTACGTGCTCGACGTGGTTTACGCGGTCGATCTCCTTGCTCTTACGGGTCTCTTCGTGTTTTTTTATAACGCTACCGTATTCGTCCACAAAACAGGTCGCGACCAGTCCCGTTTGACTGCGACCGTCTTTGGTGAGCTCGTACAGATAATAGCTTTCTTCGGGCTCGCGGACAAATTTTCCTTCATCAATGAAGCTTAAAAAATTCTCCCTTGCCTTTTTAAAGACCGAGACGTCGTGCTTGTTTACGCTGTCGTCCATCGTCGTCTCGGCTCTGTCGATTTTAAGAAAGGAATACGGATTTCTTTTAACTTCCGCTTTGGCTTCCCTCCGGTTTAGCACGTCGTACGGAAGCGCCGCGATTTTGTCGTAAAGCCCGTGTGCCGGATGGGTCGCCTTAAAAGGTCGAATCGTTGCCATTACTTTAGGATCCGAACCCTGGTGACGCCGGAGATTTTATACAGGTCTTCTTTTACCTTTTGGCTCACCGGAGAGTCGGTATCGATGATCGTATAGGCGAGCTCGCCCCTACTGGTATTACTAAGATTAGCGATATTGATGTTGTCCTGGGCGAGGATCGCGGTCGTCTGGGCGATCATGTTCGGGATGTTGTGGTGGCAGATCGTGATGCGCCCGACCGTGTCGATCACGCCCATATCAAGATCCGGATAATTGACGGAGTTAATGATATTTCCCTGCGTTAGGTAATTGACCATCTCGTCGACGATCATGACCGCGCAGTTTTCTTCACTTTCCGGTGTCGAGGCCCCAAGGTGGGGTACGGCGATGACGTTTTCTACGCCAAGGAGGTCCTCACTCGGAAAGTCCGTGATATAGGACTTGACTTTTCCTTCTTCTATAGCTTTTTTCAGCGCCTCGTTATCGACCAGGCCCCCTCGGGCAAAGTTTAAGAGCCTTAGTCCCTTTTTAGGGAGGGCTAGAAGTTCTTCGTTTACGTAATTTTTCGTCTCTTCCATAAACGGAATATGGATCGTAACGTAGTCGCAGTTTTCAAAGATCTTTTCTACGCTCTTTGAGCGTTTGACCCTACTTGAAAGTCCCCAGGCGTTATCAATTGAGATGTACGGGTCAAAACCGTAGACACGCATACCCAGCTGTTCGGCCATGTTGGCCACGAGAACCCCGATGGCTCCAAGGCCGATCACGCCAAGGCGCTTGCCTTTTAGCTCGGGCCCGGCGAACATGCTCTTGTTTTTTTCGACCTTTTTGTCGATCTCTTCACCGTCCTGGTTTTTTACCCAGTCGATCCCGTCGATGAGTTTTCTAGAAGAAAGTAAGAGCCCCGCCGCGACGAGTTCTTTTACGGCGTTCGCGTTGGCTCCCGGCGTGTTACAGACGACGATCCCTTCCTTTGAGCAGCGCTCGATCGGAATGTTGTTCGTCCCTGCTCCCGCCCGGCCGATGAATTTTACACTTCTGGGAATTTCCATATCATGGAGATTTGCCGAGCGCACGAGGATCGCGTCCGGATCCTTGATATCATCGGAGACGACGAAATCTTTGGGGAGCTGTTTTAGTCCTTTTTTTGATATCTTATTTAGTGTCAGTACCTTGAACATGTTCTTCTTCAAACTCTTTCATAAAATCAACGAGGGCTTTTACGCCTTCGAGCGGCATCGCGTTATAGATCGAAGCGCGCATCCCACCGACCGTGCGGTGGCCCTTAAGATTAACGAGACCTCTTTTTTCGGCTTTTTTGACGAACTCTTCTTCCAGGTCTTTGTCCCCGATGACAAACGGAACGTTCATTAAGGAGCGGTCCTTGGGTACGACGGTCCCCTTAAAGAGTTTTGAGTGGTCGAGATAGTCGTACAGAAGGCCTGCCTTTTTCTCGTTTAGTTCTTTCATCGCTTCGATCCCGCCGAGCTCTTTAAGGTGTTCTAAGACAAGACCTAAAACATAGATCCCGTACGTCGGCGGGGTGTTATAGAGCGAATCGTTATCGGCCATGATCTTATAATTGAGCATGGTCGGGGTGATATCCCTTTGTTTTCCTAGTAGGTCTTTTCTTACGATCACGACCGTGACTCCGGCCGGTCCCATGTTTTTTTGGGCTCCGGCGTAGAGCAGACCGAACTTGCTCACGTCGATCGGTTCGGAAAGAATCGAAGACGAGATATCGGCAAAAAGCGGTATGTCCCCAGTATCGGGATAACTTTCGGGCCGGAATCTCGTACCGTAGATCGTATTGTTCCCGGTAACGTAGACGTAATCCGCGTCCTCTCTGAAGCTGTTCCTGTCCGTGATCGGGATGTAGGTGTAGTTTTTGTCGGCAGAGCTCGCCGCTTCGACGACGTCGCCGTATTTTTTGGCTTCTTCAAAGGCCTTTTTGGCCCACTGCCCGGTAATAATGTAGTCGGCTTTTCCCGAGCCGTTCATGAAGTTTAAGGGGATAGCCGCAAACTGGGTCGAGGCTCCACCCTGTAAAAAGAGGATCTCGTAGTCCTCGGGGATGTTCATGAGCTCTCTTAAGTCGTCTTTGGCTTTGGTCAATATATCTTTAAAATCGGCCGAGCGGTGGCTCATTTCCATGACGGACATTCCGGTGTCGTTGTAGTTTAACATTTCGTCTGCTGCTTTTTGTAGCACGTCTTCCGGAAGAGCCGAAGGTCCGGCTGAAAAATTGTATACTCGATTCATGGTTACCTCCAACTTATCTATTATATTAGAGGTAAAAATCTGATTCAATTGTAAACGGTACTCTAAAATTATCACGCTAAGTTTAAATTTACTGCAAAATTCTCACCTTTTTTCTTCTTCCCTAAAGACTTCTTTGGCTACGTTTACGGCGTTTAACACTCTCGGAAAGCCGACGTAAGGAATGCACTGGATAAAGGTTTCAATAATTTTTTCTTTCGAAAGTCCTACGTTTAGCGCGCCTTTTATGTGAACCTTAAGCTGAGGCTCCGTCCCTCCTTGGCTAAGTAAACTTGTAATTGTGATCATTTCCCGCTCTTTAAGAGAAAGTCCCCCGCGGTCGTAAATTTCCCCAAAGGCAAAGGTGATGATATAGTCCCCCAGATCCGGCGCGATCTCCTCGAGTGACTTAATAACGTTTCTTCCGCCGTTACCGTCGACTCTTTCTAAATTCCTTAATCCTATTTCGTACCTATTGTTTTTCATAACTGCCTCCTTGATAATTAGGATAAAACTTAAACCATGGTCGAGGTCAAAGGGAAAATGAAAATAAGTGAAATAGCAAAGAGACTAGGGCTCCCTGAGAGCCGTATCCGGTACTATGAAAAACGCGGACTCATAAAAATTGATAGGGACACAAGCGGTCACCGGGATTTTAGTCAAAAAGATCTCGCGTGGCTCGAGTTTATCTTAAGACTTAAGAACACCGGTATGCCGATAAAAGAGATCGAAACGTTCGCAAGTCTCCGGTATCAGGGAGACGAAACAGTTTCCGAGAGGCTAGAGATTCTAAGAAAGCACAAAAGACGAGTAGAGGAGCAAATTATTAGGTGGGAAGATTATCTAGAAAACTTAAACGAAAAAATTGGGATATATGAAGGGATGATAAAAGAAAACGGCTCCTAAGCCCGTAATTTAGGTCTAGGAACCGCTAAATTGTGATCGTTTCACCCGTTGAGAGATAGTTAAGGTTTTCACCCATTACAGGTTTTAAGAGCTTATAGGCGCTCTCCCCTGTACAGTGACAGGTGTAAAAGACCGTATTGTAATCGTTTAACTTCCGTCCGACTTCCGTGATCCGCTTTATTCCTTCTTCCGTCTCGGTATTAAGTCCCATAAGATGAAAACCTCCGATTAAAACGTCGGGTCTTAGCCACTCTACGAGATTTAAGATCCCTTTGTGGGAGCAGCCGGTAAATAGGATCCGTTTACCGTCTTCTTCTACTAACAGATACTGTTCGTGTAGGAAAGTATCCGGGACAAAGTTTTCGCCTTTCTTTACGAAGAAGCCACCCGAGTCGTTCGGGTAAAGACGGTCTTTGTCGTTACAGTTCATAAGAAAAATATTTTCAGAGATTTTATAGTCATCGTCGGTGAAAACAAAGCGGTCCGAGTTTTTTAAATCTTCGTCTACTCCGATATATTTCTTACCGTGATAGTAATCTTTAAAGACGTCTTTGCTCGCTAAAACCTTAGCCGTTTTGTTGTGTTCCAAAAACCGTTTAAGACCGTTCGCGTGATCGTAGTGGCCGTGCGAAAGAATGGCCGCGTCCAGCCGGTTTAAATCGATTCCGAGTTTTTCCGCGTTATCGATAAAGCGGCCGCTTCGGCCAAAGTCAAAGAGGATTCTTTTGTCTCCGGTCTCGATCAAAAGGCTTAGCCCGTGTTCGGATATGAGACCGTCGTTTTTTCTTGTGTTTTCTATAAGGGAGGTTACTTTCATTTTTTTCCTCGCAGTATCTTTAAAAGCTCTGGGTTGTCGACGTAAGCGCCTTTGTAGATCATATAGTCTTTCTCTTCACTCGCCTTCTTTTCTTTTTCACGACGCCTTTTATCGCTTTTTTCCTGGAGTCTGTAAGCGAAGTAGAATTCCAAAAATTTTAGCATCTTTCTCTCCTTTTTCTATTATCCCCTATAAACCGTTTCAATTTCTATTGGTCTTAAAATTTTTAAATTCTGGCCTTTAGGTTACCCAAAAGGGGCGAGAAATAGGGTAGGTTAAGGATTCCAGAAAAGGAATCCTCATTCCTCCCGTTGCACCGTACGTACGGGTCTCGTAT
>CANRHG010000098.1 GCA_947630385.1 uncultured Eubacteriaceae bacterium | reverse complement strand
CGAAATGTACCGGGACGAAGTCGAGGATGACCCCGATGCCCTTTTTGTGCATCGTATTGATCAGGCTCATGAGTTCTTTCGGGGTCCCATAGCGGGACGTGGCCGCGTAAAACCCGAGGACCTGATAGCCCCAGGACTCGTCGGCCGGGTATTCCGTCAGCGGCATGAACTCGATGTGGGTGTAACCGTTTTCAATAGCGTAGTCCGCGAGTTCTTCGGCGATCTCCGTATACGTATAAGGGCTCCCGTCTTCTTTGGTACGCCAACTGCCCAGGTGGACCTCGTAGATGTTCATCGGCTTGTTGTAGTTTAGGCTCCGCTTTTTGATCCAGTTCTTGTCGGAAAAGCGGAAGTTGAGGTTGGCGATACGGGAAGCCGTCCCCGGGCGTTTTTCGGAAGAAAAGGCGAAGGGATCCATATGGTCGCAGTGCTGCCCGTCTTTAAAGTAGATGCGGTATTTGTAGAGCATCCCTTCTTTGGTCTTCGGGACCTTGACTTCCCAAACCCCGGATTTTTCTTTTTGCTTCATCGGGATCTCTTCCCAGTCGGAAAAGTCCCCGATCACCGATACCTTCGGCGCGTCGGGCGCGTAGACGCGAAAGGTCGTCGTCGTTCGTGCCAGGTGAGCGCCAAAGTATTCCCAGGCCGTAAAGGTCTCGCCCGTGTAGTATTCGTGTAAATCAAACGTCAAAATTCTATGTCCTTCTCTCTTTTCTTAAGTGTGATTTTAATTTGTGTCAAAAGCGTGCCGTCGCGCATGATGTCGATGCGGTAGCCGTCTTCGGTTTCTTCGGTAAAAACTTCGACCCTCTCCCCGTAAAACGACTGCTCTTTGTAAACGATTGAAACGCGTTTTATCTCGTAGGCTTTTACGACTTCCGGCGGCAGGGCTTCGATCGCCCAGACGAGGTAGCGCACGTTGTTGACGTGGCGGTTGATGTCGATATCCTCATAGCGTACGTCGTATTCCTTCGAAAGTTTTGCCTCCGTGAGCTTTTTCATCCGCCCCACTTTATAGACCTGTCCGGTCTCGCCCAGGCTCTTTGTGATCTCTTCGATGTTTTTGACCCGTACGAGTTTTCCCGTCTCGGTATCGGCCAAAACCCACACGCTCTTTCCCTCGACCAAGGTCTCGTCCCCGCGTTTTAGGGCAAAACGGCGGTACGCCTCAAAGCCGCGAAAACCCACCGCCTCGGTCTCGACCGTGACCTCTTCTTCGGCTTTCGGGTAGCGGTAAAACTCGATCTCATACTTGACCAGTATCCACGCCCAGTGGTTTTTTCCCGTATAGTCCAGCCCGATCCCGAGGTCTTCGAGCTGGCGCTGCGCGGATTCCTGGAAGTAATCAAGGACGACCGGCGCCCTTAAGACCCCGTCTGGTCCGGTGTGGTAGGTCGTGACCCGTAGATCATACGTCGTCTTCAAAATTGCTCCTTTGGCTTAGCGAATAAACTTTTGAGATGAGCCCGGCGATTTTTTTCGGCCAGAGCTGCTCGAGCATCCTACGGTCTTCCTCGGTGCGCGCGTTGTCTTCGATGATCTTACTCGTCTCGCTGTTTTCGTGGATGCGGTGAAGCATTAAGATCTCCGGAACGTAGATAAATTTTTCCCCACGCTTGTAGATCTCGATCCAGGCCTGCCAGTCGAGATCGCTACGCAACACCTCATCAAAACTGAAGTTTTCCAGGACGTCCTTGTTGTAGGTCACCGATGGGCAGCAGATGGCCGAGCCGAACAGGATCGGTAGCAGCTGCGTTACCCTATTGGGAAAATGTTTAAACGGCGAGAGCAAAACTTCCTTGATCCCAAGATTTAAGTTCTTTTCTACGACCATGTTGCCCCGGATCTCCCTATAGTCCGTAAAGCAGATCGCGGCGCCCGGGTCTTCCAAAAAGGCGTTTTCCACAAAAGCCGTATACGCCCGCAGGTAGATGTCGTCCTGGTGGGCGATCGTAACGAGCGGGGTGGGCGCGATCTCCAGGCAAAAGTTCCAGTCTTTTCCGATCGAGCCCCCGTTCGGGTTGATCTCAAGCGGCAGGCCGTACCTCTCTGAAATCTCCCTCAGATAAGGCGTGTCCTCGCTGCTTGCGAGGATGATCTCACTGGGGAGCGACTGCTTGTTTAACGAGCGTAGCAGTCCGGGCAGGTATTTCGACTCCCCGTGACAGGCTACGACAAAACTGTGCTTCATGAGCTTCCTAGATTCATTAAAATCACGCCGATCAGGATAAAGGCCAGACCGGCCCACTGGAGGGTCCCGACGGACTCCTTTAAGATGAACACCGACGCGGCCAGGATCAACACGTAGCTAAGGCCGGTCGTGATCGGCTGGATGTAACTGAGTTCAAAGCGTCCGACGATGACGATCCAGAGTAAAAACGAAAATATGTATAAGAACAGACCGATGAGCGTAAAATACGACAGCTGCAGGTTAAAAAACGAGCTCGAGAGCGCAAAACTGTTGTTTTCGGCCCCGATCTTTACGAGCGTGAGCCCGCCGACCGAACAAAGCAGGTAGATCGCGACTAAAATGTAATTCATACAATATCCAGCTTCTTTTTCGGTTTGATCTCTTCTAGCGGCGTATCGATCAGGCCGAGGGCCGAAAGGATATAGGCTCCGGTTCGGTGTTCGTCCCCTTCCATCGGGTAGGCGTGCATATCGGTACTAGGGTTAAAATTGAGTTCGATGATGCCAAAGTCCGAGTTTTCGTTGCCCGGCTCTTCGATCATCACGTCGACCCCGCAAAAGACCGCGTTTACGCTCTTTGCCGCTTTTTCGGCTTCCCGTTTGAAACGCTCGGGCATTTTCGCCGTCACGTCGATGCTATCGCCCCCGGTCGAGATGTTTGAGTTTCCGCGAAGAAAGACCTGTTGCCCGTCCTCAGGGACCGATTCGAGGTTTAGACCCTGGTTTTTAAGGTAAATGATGGTCTGTTCGTCTTCTTTGATCTTTTTCATCGGCGCGCTGTAGCCTTCGCCTCTAAACGGATGCTGATTTTTGATCTCGATCAGCTCGTGGATCGTATGCTCGCCGTCTCCGACGACGTTGGCCGGGACGCGCTTTAAGACGGCAACGGTACGGTCGCCGATGACGAGGAAGCGGTATTCTTCGCCGGGGATGAATTCCTCGACAAGGATCGTGTCGTCGTATTCGAAGGCTTTCGTCGCGGCCGTGATGAGATCTTCCGGAGAGCCTCCGTTTTCAAAGATAAAGATCCCGAGCCCGAAATTCGTGGATTTGGGTTTGATGACGACGGGACGGTCGCTGTATTTTGAGACTTCGGCTTTAAATTCGTCGAGACTGTAAAACTCCGCGCCGTCCGGGACTTTGATCCCTTCTTTTTGCAGTAGTTTTTTCGTCACGACCTTGTTTTCCATCGCCAAAACCGTCGCGTAGTTATCGGCTTCGGTCTTGGTCGCCTGTTTTACGAGGGCTTTTTTCCCGCCTTTACTCAAAAGCAGAAAGTTATCGCTCGGGTCGATCTCTTCGACTTTAACCCCGCGCGTTAAGGCTTCTTTGATCAAGATCTGCGTTGAGAGCTCGTAATCTTCGTACCCTCTTGTCAGGTACCGGAAACGGTAACTGTCGTCGCTATAGGCTTTTGCAAAGCGCATCATGCCGTCGACGTAGCCGTAGCGCTCGACGATCTCCGCCATCGAGGCAGCGTAGGTCGTTTCGGGTTTTTCCAGGCGCGTACGCATCTCGTAAAGAACGCCACCCGGATCGATCCCCAGTTGATCGACCGTATCCTGAACGCGCTCGACGAGTTCGAGTCCGAAATCGACGAGTTTCTTTTCTTTTCCCTGGTCGTGCAGGATAAGTTGGTTATTGAGGCCTTCCACAGCCACTTTGTTTTCGTTCTCGAGCGCTTCCTTTTGCCAGATCTCGTTCGGGATATCGGGCTCATCCATCAAAAGCAGGGTCAAGAAGAACAAATGCATGAATTCGAGGTCGATCTCACTGACGCCGGCTTTGGAGAAGAGGTTTAAGTCGATCGTACGAAATTCCAGGTATTCGATCCCGTTTTCGGCGAGCGAGTCGAGCACGTCGTGCTTTTTGTCGTGCTTGTCGCCGCTTTTTAGGCGAACCTGCGTATAAAGCTCTCTGGACTTCGATAATAGCCCTTCGTCGACGAAGTCTTTGACGTCCTCAATATATTCGTCGAGAGAGGTAAATCTCGGAAACAGATCGATCATATTTTTATACCCACACGGCGAGTTGCGTAGCGACGGGCCGCCCCTTACGATCTTTGCGTCTTTGGAGTGTTCGGCGACGTACTCGGCCTTTACGCAGTCGTAGCTTTTGTGCATCGAAGCGGACGATCCGGTCAGGTACACAATCAGCCAACGGTAGCGCAGGTAGTTCCGGGCGATCTTTAAGTAGATCTTGGTCTTAAAGTCTTTAAGACTCATGTCCGGTTCGGTCAAGTCTCTTAGTTTTTTTAAAAAAGTATCGGTAAAGGAAAAATTAAAGTGAATGCCGGTGAGCAGTTGTTTGAGAGCACCGTATTTGTTGATCAGACCAAGCCGGTAGTCGTACTCTTCGTGGCTTTCCGGACTGTCTCCGTATTCGGCGATCGGGACGAAATCGGGGGCGATACAGGGCATCGAAGCCGGCCACAGGAGTTCTTCCCCTTCGCGGATCTCGTTGTTGACCGTATCGACCATATTTTCAAGAACGGATATGGCCCGGTGAACCGTCGGATACGCTTCGGTGACGACTTCGAGTTGGGACTCTGAAAAGTCGGTCGTAAAATAGGGGTTTTCTAACTTGTCCCCAAAAATTTCCGGATGCTTGGTCATGGCAAGGGTACCGTCGGGGTTGACGCGAAGGGCTTCGCGCTCGATCCCGAAGTTTCCAGCCATGATCTCTTGCGGTGAGAAATTATCTTTTAAAATTTGTAAATCCAAAACAGTGATCCTACTTATTTTTTAACCATTATATCAAAGGCAAAGACGCTTTTTTCCATTGAAAAATTATCCGAAGTGTGCAACAATTAAAATTGATTTTACGTGTGTGCGTTTAATCCAATCGCTAAGTAAACGTTTAAATCAATAGAAAGGGTAATCTATTCATGAAGAAGTTTTTTCTAGTACTCTGCCTTTTACTTATGGTGACCGGTACGGCCGTCCTAGCCGACGAAGCCACGGCCCAACAGGTCAATTCGTCGCTTAAATATCAAGCGCACGTATCGAACATTGGCTGGATGGATCCGGTATCTCCGGACGCGACGGCCGGAACCGAAGGACAGTCTTTGGCTCTTGAAGCGCTCAAACTTTCGTACGGTGATGGCCAAAATTACATCAGCTACAAAACCCACGTCCGTAACGTCGGTTGGACCGACCCGGTGACTTCAAACACCGATACGGCTTCCGGAACGACCGGACAGGCTTTATCGGTCGAAGCGCTTCAGATTTCACCGTCGGATGCGCTCGCGCCACAGGTTGACATTTACTACCGCGTCCACAGCGCCAACTTCGGTTGGCTGGGTTGGGCCAAAAACGGAGAAACCGCCGGAACGACCGGTTGCGCTTTCCCGGTTGAAGCCGTTCAAATTATCGCCGTATCCAAAGGCGCTCCCGCTCCCGGAAGCGTGGAAAATCCTTCAATCGACATAAGCCAGATTCGGATGCAGGTCAGAGCCCACGTCCAAAACATCGGCTGGATGGATCCCGTATCGGGCGGAACCGTCGGGACGACGGGTCAAGGCCTTCCAATCGAATCCGTCGAAGTGACCGTGACCGACCCCACCGGACAGTCCGGAGCCGTCGGTGAAGCCTACGTTCAGGAAGTCGGCTGGCAAGGACAGCAAGGCGTCAATCAGGCTGTTGGAACCACGGGACAAGGTCTTGCGATCGAAGCGCTGCGCTTCCACCTCGTTGGACCCGCCGCGGAAGCTTATGACCTAAACTACAGAGCCCACGCGAAGAATTTAGGCTGGCTCGGCACAAACTCAAATTTCGGCATCGCCGGAACCGCTAACGGGCTTTTATCGCTCGAAGCGCTAGATATCAACCTCGTACGTAAAGGTGGGGCCGTTTCAGATCCGAGTTCGTTCGTACAGATCGATACTCCGCTTAACATCATCCCGACCGCGCCGACTTGTATTGTCATAAACAAAGCTATGCAGCGTCTGGCCCTTTACGAAAATTATAAAGTTACGCTCAATACGAACGTCGTTACCGGAATGCAGTGGTGCGACGATACCAAATCCGGAAACTGGTCGATTCTTCAAAAGGTAAGTCCTTATCACACAGTAGGACCAGGATACGACGCCTGGACCAATTACTGGTTAACGCTCTATCAGGGCGACATTTACGGCTTTAACGGTGAAGGACATATCGTCGACAACGTCGGTATTCACGACGCCGGTTGGCGAACGAACTGGACTTCTTCCGCTTATCTGACCGATGGCTCACACGGCTGCGTTAATACGCCCGCTGCGGCGATGCAGTACTTATGGGATCATACGGTCGAAGGTCTACCCGTCATCGTTCGATAAGAAATTTTGCTCCGCTTGATGCGGAGCTTTTTTATTTCTCGTTTGCTGGTCGGTTCCTACCAACTAAAAAGGCTTTCCTTTTAATATCCTGATTTTCATCCTTTAATCACAGGTAAAATTCTGTCGCGGCGCTATTATAGACAGACGGCTATGCTATAATAAAGTTTTTAGCTTTAAAAAAAGTTTAGTTTGGTAGAGCGCTCGGTTCGGGACCGAGAGGCCCCAAGCCCTCTCCTTTAACTTTTTAGAATTTTAACTCGTAGAAATAGTAACCATATAAAACAACCGACTTCTTTTATTTCGCTTAATAAGGGAAGTCTACTTCCCTTATTTTTAAAATTTCCCAACAAAAAGACTCTATGAAACTTTTCTACTTCCCTTATTTCCCTTATTTTCGTAAAATAACGGTAGTTTAAGTTCCCTTATTTGAAGGAATCTGACATGTACGAGCCCAAATTCGTTTATACGAATGAAATTGTAAACGACCTGATCGAGCTAGCGGCGATCAAAGAGAAACTGGCGAATCTAAAACTTCCTACCCGTGAAAAACAAAAACTGATCTACGAGGCCAAGTTAAAAAGAACGCATTTTTCAACCTCGATCGAAGGTAACGTTCTTTCTTACGATCAGGTAGCAAAAGTAATCGAAAACAAAAATCAAACAACCCACGTAAACGCCGAAAAGGAAGTTATAAAAAGGAATCGCTGAATACCCACGGCCTTGGCCGTGTGGATGAAAGCGTTTCTTTTTTTGCTTTTA
>CANRHG010000097.1 GCA_947630385.1 uncultured Eubacteriaceae bacterium | reverse complement strand
CTTTTTCGACGGGGGTCGGCTCGACCGATATGGCCGTATCCATGGCCACCGGTAAGCTCTGGTTTAAAGTGCCGGACGCGATAAAGATCAACCTCGTCGGGGAGTTCCAACCCGGCGTATCGGGGAAAGACCTGATCCTACACATCATCGGAGAGATCGGAGTCGACGGCGCGCTGTACGACTCGATGGAATTTACCGGAGAGGGCGTTAGGAGCCTTAGCATGGACGACCGCTTTACGGTCGCCAACATGGCCATCGAGGCCGGTGGTAAAAACGGGATCTTCCCCGTCGACGAACAAACGGTCGAATACCTCAAAGAACACGCCCCGGGCAAAGAATACAAGATCTACGAACCCGACGAAGACGCGAGCTACGTCGCGGAAATGACGGTCGATCTATCGGAGCTTCGTCCGACGGTCGCTTTCCCGCACCTGCCGGAAAACACGAAGACGGTCGATGAGATCACAGAACCGGTCGAGATCGACCAGGTCGTCATCGGCTCCTGCACGAACGGGCGCCTTTCGGACTTCCGCAAAGCCGCCGACGTCTTAAGAGGCCACAAGGTCAAAGACGGCGTCCGGGTGCTGATCATCCCGGCGACCCAACAGATCTACCTCGACTGCATGGAAGAAGGCCTGCTAAGGGACTTCATCGAAGCCGGAGCGACGGTCTCTACGCCGACCTGCGGCCCTTGCCTGGGCGGGCATATGGGGATATTAGCCGCCGGAGAGCGCTGCGTATCGACGACCAACCGAAATTTTGTCGGGCGCATGGGCCACGTGGACTCGGAGGTCTACCTCGCAAGCCCTGAAACCGCGGCCGCCTCGGCCATTCTCGGACGAATCGCGTCGAAGGAGGAAATCAAGTGAAAGCCACCGGAAAAGTATTCCGCTACGGAAGCGACGTCGACACGGACGTCATCATCCCGGCCCGTTACCTAAACACCTCTAGCCCAGAAGAACTCGCTAAGCACTGCATGGAAGACATCGACAAGGAATTTGTAAATCAGGTAAAGGACGGGGACATCATCGTGGCCGACAACAATTTTGGCTGTGGCTCTTCAAGAGAGCACGCCCCGCTTGCGATCAAAGCCTCCGGCGTCTCCTGCGTGATCGCGAACAATTTCGCCCGTATCTTTTACAGAAACGCGATCAACATCGGCCTGCCGATCCTCGAGTGCCCACAGGCCGTGGAGGATATCGAGGCCGGAGACGAGCTCGAGGTCGATTTTGACACCGGAACGATCGTAAATTTAACTAAGAACAACACCTACAGCGCCGAAGCTTTCCCACCGTTTATGCAGGAATTAATCAAAGCCGGCGGACTAGTCAATTATATAAACGAGGATTTAAAACGTGTATAAAATAGCAGTCATAAGAGGCGACGGGATCGGCCCGGAAATCGTAGAAGAAGCCATCAAGGTACTCGACAAAGCGGCCAAAAAGCACGGTTTTGAACTCGAATACACCGACGTCTTGGCCGGTGGGGCCGCCATCGACAAAACTGGAAGCCCCCTGCCGCAAAAAACCATCGACATCAGCAAAAAAAGCGACGCGGTCCGGCCCGAAATGGGACGACCTACCCGGGGATAAACGTCCGGAAGCCGGACTCCTCGGCATCCGTAAAGCCCTGGGGCTTTTTGCCAACTTAAGGCCCGCGATCCTGTTCGACGAGCTAAAAGAGGCTTCGCCTCTAAAAGACGAAGTCATCGGAGACGGGCTCGACGTCTTAGTCATGAGAGAGCTCACCGGGGGGATCTACTTCGGGGACAAGGACCGCGACGAAGACTACGCGGCCTGGGATACGATGGAGTACACTAGACCCGAAGTCGAGCGCATCGCCAGAAAAGCTTTTGAATCGGCTAGACTCAGAGACAAAAAAGTGACCTCTGTGGATAAGGCCAACGTGCTCGAAGTTTCCCGTTTTTGGCGGGAGATCGTGCGCGAGATCGCCAAAGATTACCCGGACGTCGAACTCGATGAGCTCTACGTCGACAACGCGGCCATGCAGCTCGTCATCAACCCGTCCCAGTTCGACGTGATCCTAACGGGAAACCTCTTTGGGGACATTCTCTCGGACGAGGCCTCGATGCTAACGGGATCGATCGGGATGCTACCTTCGGCCTCGATGGGCGAAGGGACTTTTGGGATGTTTGAGCCCGTACACGGCTCGGCCCCGGATATCGCCGGACAGGACAAAGCCAACCCGATCGCCACGATTCTTTCGGCGGCGATGATGTTACGCTACTCGCTTGGCGAGGCCGAAGCGGCCGACGACATCGAACGCGCCGTTAAGGACGTTTTAAAAGAAGGTTACCGGACCGTTGATATTGCTACCCCGGCGGATACGGTCATAGGGACAAAAGAAATGGGGACTAGAATCGCGGAAAAAATATGAAGGATAAAAAGTTAAAATCGAACGCCGTCACCTCGGGCAATAAAGCCGCTCCGGCGCGTTCGCTGTTTCGTGCGCTGGGACTGACGGAAGAAGAAATGCAGCGCCCCCTGATCGGGGTCGTCAGTTCCTTTAACGAAATCATTCCCGGCCACATGAATCTAGATAAGATCACCGACGCTGTCAAAGCCGGCGTGCGCATGGCCGGAGGAACGCCGATCGAAGTCCCGGCTATTGCCGTCTGCGACGGGATTGCGATGGGACACACGGGCATGAAATACTCGCTCGTGACCAGGGACCTGATCGCCGACTCGACCGAAGCGCTCGCGATTGCCCACGCTTTTGACGGGCTCGTCATGATCCCAAACTGCGACAAAAACGTCCCAGGCCTACTCATGGCGGCGGCTAGGGTCAATATTCCGACGATCGTAATCAGCGGTGGTCCGATGCTAGCGGGTCACGTAGAAGGCAGAAAAACCTCGCTCTCTACGATGTTTGAAGCCGTCGGAGCCTACGAAGCCGGCAATATGGACGAGGAAACCTTTAGGGACTACGAGTGCGGGACGTGCCCGACCTGTGGGTCCTGCTCGGGGATGTATACGGCCAACAGCATGAACTGCCTGACGGAAGTACTCGGCATGGGACTACGTGGAAACGGGACCGTTCCGGCCGTTTACTCCGAACGCCTAAGACTGGCAAAACTCGCGGGAATGCAGATCATGGAGCTCGTCGAAAAAGATATTAAGCCCAGGGATATCATGACCGAGGACGCTTTTATCAACGCCCTGACGATGGATATGGCGCTGGGTTGTTCGACCAACTCGATGCTTCACCTTCCGGCTATCGCCCACGAATGTGGGGTCGAGCTCAATACGGAAGTAGCCAACGAGATCTCGGCCAAGACCCCGAACCTCTGTCACCTCGCCCCGGCAGGTCGTACTTATATGGAAGACTTAAACGAAGCCGGCGGGATCTACGCCGTCATGAAAGAGATCGACAAACTCGGTCTGTTAAATACGGATTTAATGACCGTAACGGGAAAGACGATCGCAGAAAACATCAAAGACGCGAAAAATTTAGACACCGAGATCATCCGACCGGTCGAAAATCCCTTTAGTGAGACCGGTGGGATCGCCGTACTGCGGGGAAGCCTTGCTCCCAACACGGCCGTCGTCAAACAGTCGGCCGTCGCGCCGTCCATGATGGACTTTACGGGACCGGCTAAGGTATTCGACTCCGAAGAAGAAGCCCAGGCGGCCATCGATAACGGAGAGATCGTCTCGGGAGACGTGGTCGTCATCCGCTACGTTGGGCCTAAAGGCGGTCCGGGAATGCCTGAGATGCTAAACCCGACCTCGGCCATCATGGGAAGAGGCCTGGGTGAAGAAGTCGCCCTGATCACGGACGGGCGTTTTTCGGGCGCGACCCGCGGTGCCTGCGTCGGACACGTCTGTCCGGAAGCCGCGGCCGGCGGGCCGATCGGGCTCGTAGAAAACGGGGATAAAATTCACATCGATATCCCAAACCATAAAATCGATTTACTCGTCGACGAAGACGTCCTCGAAGAACGCAGGAAGAACAAGAAAGAAAAAGCGCCGAACATCGACCACGGTTACTTAAAACGTTACGCCAAACTCGTGAGCGATTCGAGTAGAGGGGCGGTTTTGGAATAATGGGAGAAAAAATGACCGGTTGCGACCTGACCATCAAGATCCTGGAAGAACAAGGCGTAAAAAACGTCTTTTCTTACCCGGGTGGGGTCGTCATACCGCTTTTTGACGCCTTTTACCGCTCGGATACCGATATCAAACAGTACGAACCTTGCCACGAACAACACGGGGTCCACGCGGCCGACGGTTATGCCCGCTCGAGTGGGGAAGTCGGCGTGGCTATCACGACTTCCGGCCCCGGCGCGACCAATACGGTCACGGCGGTCGCTACGGCTTATCTTGATTCCATTCCGATCGTGGTCATTACCGGACAGGTGACGCAGGATCTTTTGGGAAAGGATTCTTTCCAAGAAGTCGATATTACAAGTATTACCTATCAGATCACAAAACACTCTTTTCTCGTGACCGACCCGACGATGCTCGCGGCCACCTTAAGGGAGGCTTTCCGTATCGCAAAAAGCGGGCGACCCGGCCCGGTCGTCGTGGACGTGCCCAAAGACATCTTCATGGCAGAAATGGAGTATCATCCAAAACCGCTCGCCGATACGTCCCAGGTCCCGAAAGCCAAGCGGGACGCGATTTTAAGGGCCGCGGAGTTTATCGAAAAAGCCGAACGTCCGGTCATCTACGCCGGCGGTGGGATCATCAAATCCGGCGGTTCTGAAGTCTTGCAGGAATTTGCCCACAAGACGGGAATTCCCGTAGCCAACTCTTTGATGGGACTGGGTTCGATCGATAGAAACGATCCCCTCTCTCTTGGAATGGTCGGCATGCACGGGAGCAATGAAGCCAACCTGGCCGTGATCAATTCGGATACGATCATCGCCATCGGAACGAGATTTTCGGACCGCGCGACGGGAAATATTACTTCGTTTATGCGCGACAAGAAGATCATTCACATCGATATCGATCCGACGGAGTTTGAAAAAAACGTCGCGACCAACGTTCATATCATGGGGGACGCCAAAGACGTCCTCGAACAGCTCACCGAGATCGTCGAAGAGGGAAGCTATCCGGAGTGGTATAAGCAGATCGAAGACTGGAAGATCACGCACTCCCACGTCAGCGATTTCACGCCCCAGGATATCATCCAGACGATCAACGCGGCCTACCCCGACGCTTACGTCGTGACGGAAGTCGGCCAACACCAGATGTGGATCGGGCAGGAATGGAAGTTCAAATTTCCAGGACAACTCCTGACGTCCGGAGGCCTGGGTACGATGGGTTTTGGCATGGGAGCCGCTTATGGCGCGCAGATCGCACACCCCGAAGCGGACGTGCTCTTGTTCGCCGGGGACGGCAGTTTTCGGATGAACTGCAACGAACTGATCACCTTAAAACGCTATAACCTTCCCGTCAAGATCTTCCTCTTTGATAACAACGCCCTGGGGATGGTTCGCCAGTGGCAGGACTTGTTCCAGGAAGGCCGCTACGCCGAAACGGACCTAAACGCGAACAACGAGGTCGATTACCTTAAACTTGCCGAAGCCTGCGGGATCAAGAATTTTAACGTGGAAACGCAAGAAGATCTCGATAAAACGTTAGAAGAAATCAAAGACTTAAGAGAGCCGGTCCTCGTACGTTGTAAGATCGACCACGACGAAGGGGTTTATCCGATCGTTCCGGCCGGTAATCCAATCGACGAACTCTACTATAAATAATGAAACGGATCCTGGCTTGGAGCCTGGGGTTTATTGCGCTTTTACTGGTTCTTATCGTCTTTTACGTCTATTTTATGTTGACGAACGATCCCTTTTGGATACAGACTTACCGGTTTGTGACCGGGGATCTTTCGCCACAAGTAGAGAGCCAAGAAGAAATAATTCGACAAAAAGCGGCTGAGTACGGAATCGAAGCGTACGTCCCGCAGTTACTCGGGATAATGGAAGTCGAAAGCGGCGGTATTTACGAAGATGTCATGCAGTCATCGGAATCTTTGGGCTTAGAGCCCAATAGCTTAGACCGCGAAGCTTCGATTGACCAGGGAGTCAGGTATTTTAGCGAGCTCCTTGAAATTGCCCAAGAACTCGGTGTCGATACGGACGCGGTCGTACAGGCTTATAATTATGGACCTGGATTTTTGTATTACGTCGCCGATAACGGCGGCCGCTATTCTTTTGAACTGGCCGAAGAATTTTCTAAAGAAGTAGGCGGAGATGAGACAATCGACTATTTCAACGTCGTATCGTGGAAAGAAAACGGTGGCTACCGGTACCGGTACGGGAACATGTTTTATTCGAGACTCGTAAATTTGTTCGTAAACCCCAGAACGGACCTCGATTTAGATTTCATCGTGAATAAAAAATAACCAGATTAATATAATCCCAAATCTGAGGATTTTCCTCGGATTTGGGATTTTCGCGTTTTTGGAAGTCTAAACTAAAGGCAATTAAGTATCTTAAAAGGTCAAGATAGTATCAATAAAGCCGGATTATTTTATAATACAAAATTTTAAAATTTATGAAAGCAGGTAATATTCTTAAGAAATCTTAAGAAAACGAGGAGTTTAAACAAAATTTTTTTCGTCACATATGAGTTTACAAAACGACAAGAAAACGGCCTCTTTGGTCGCATAGAATAAGGATTAAGGCGGATATCTTATCTTCGTCAAGTTTTAATTTTGGATGATTTCTTTTTTACTGAAAAGTCAAGACTGTTTTTTCGAGAGCTAGGTTCTTATAATAAATGTACACTAAAAGTACTTTTAAATAATATAGGAAATCTGATCGGCCGGTTTGTTTATTATAAAATTGAGCAAAAAGGATGATAGGAAAGATAAAAATCTTTCCGAACGCTTCAGTGACGATCGTGAGTTAATCGCAGAAATGACGATCATGAACAGTGATGAATTTATGACGGCTGTTTTTCAGGGAGCCGTAGAAGCTGCCCAGGAGATCGTTCAAATTGTTCGGGAAGATAAAAGTCTTAAAGTAGTTGATTTATTTTCGCAAGTAACGGTTGGGCAACTAAGACGAAAGAACGCCCGGTTTGACGTTTTGGTCATGGATCAGAACAAACAGATTTATGCTTTCGAGTTTCAAAAACTCGATCAAAAAGATCTTGAACAACGCTCTTTCGAATACGCGGCCCAACTGACGGTTGGACAACTTCCGAAAGGATATAAAGCGGAAGATATCCAAAAAGTTTACATCGTCTTTTTTACGGATTTTGATGCCTTTGGATTGGATCTTCCGATGTATATAAGCCACGGGGCTCTTAACCGACTTTTTGGAAATGCCCATGTCAATCCCAAATTCGGGTAAATTTTCATCTTAAAACCCACAAAA
>CANRHG010000096.1 GCA_947630385.1 uncultured Eubacteriaceae bacterium | reverse complement strand
GTGAAGCACCCTTGTCTTTTTCATTATTATTGTCCTCATCCATAGGTTTATTATACGATTAATTTGAATCAAAAGTTAGTTGAAAACATCCTTTGCTTTTTAGTCAAAAAAAGCCGCCTGTTCAGACGGCGAGTTAAGCAAAATTAATGTGGAAGCGGGAACTCCTTACAAAGCTCCATGACTTCTTCTTTTACCTGTGGAATATTTTTTTCGTCCTCAAAGACGCGAACGATCCAGTCGGCGATCTTATCCATCTCTTCTTCTTTTAGGCCCCGGGTCGTGACGGCCGGAGTACCGATACGAAGCCCACTCGTTTGAGTGATCGGGCGTGTATCTCCGGCGACCGTGTTTTTGTTCGTCGTCAGGTGGACTTCATCGAGGCGTTGTTCAAGCTCTTTTCCGGTGATCTCGCTATCTCTAAGATCGATCAGGATCAGGTGGTTGTCGGTAC
The DNA here is from genome assembly GCA_947630385.1 of uncultured Eubacteriaceae bacterium. Classification (GTDB taxonomy): domain Bacteria; phylum Bacillota; class Clostridia; order Eubacteriales; family Eubacteriaceae; genus CANRHG01. The sequence goes on along the minus strand of CANRHG010000096.1, from coordinate 6,952 downwards.
CACCCGAGACGAGGTTCATCCCACGTTTTTTAAGGCCTTCAGCCAGGGCTTTCGCGTTTTTTACGATCTGTTTTTGGTAGTCTTTAAAGTCGTCCTGTAGGGCTTCTTTAAAACAAACCGCCTTGGCCGCGATCACGTGCATGAATGGACCGCCCTGAAGACCCGGAAAGACCGCTTTGTTGAAGTTATATTTTTCGTTGTTTTCTTTGCTGCTTAAAATCATCCCGCCGCGAGGACCGCGCAGGGTCTTGTGCGTCGTCGAGGTGACGACGTCGGCGTAGGGGATTGGGGACTGGTGGAGTCCGGCCGCGACGAGACCCGAGATGTGGGCCATATCGACCATAAGAAGGGCACCGACTTCGTCGGCGATCTCACGAAGGCGCTTAAAATCGATCTCCCTGGGATAACTGCTGGCGCCGGCGACGATGAGTTTGGGCTTTACTTCCTTGGCGAGCCTTAAGATCTCGTCGTAGTCGATCAGGCCGTTTTCGTCGATCCCATAGCTGTAAAAATTATAGTAGCTGCCGGAAATATTGGCTTTTGAGCCGTGCGTTAAGTGGCCACCGCCGTTTAAGTCCATCCCCAGGACGGTGTCGCCCGGCTTTAGTAAGGCGTAATAGACGGCTTCGTTGGCTTGGGAACCGGAATGGGGTTGTACGTTGGAATAGGTGCAACCGAAGAGTTCCTGTACCCTTTGATTGGCCAAGTCTTCGACTTCGTCGATGACGCTGCAGCCGCCGTAATAACGGTTTCCCGAGTAGCCTTCGGCGTATTTATTATTTAAAGGACTGCCCAGGGCTTCTAAGACCGCGTCCGTTACCCAGTTTTCCGAAGCGATGAGTTCCAGATGGGAACTTTGGCGGTCGATTTCTTTTTGTATGGCTTCCTTGATCTGCGGATCTGTTATTGATAAGTCTGGCATAATTCCTCTTTCAAACAAAATTGCAACTGATTATACCATAGCTGAGGGAGCTTGGTCCCGAAGTAAAGGTTTACGATGTAACGAAAACGTAAATTTTTCGTAACGGGATGAAATAGTTTTGTTAAATCTCGGATAAATTGTTACCACCGCGTTTCATAACGGCAGGCGGTAGAAAACGTAGGGCTTTTAATAAAAAAATTAAAATCAAAAACCGAAAGCGCTAAATAAAGAAAATGATAGTTTTTTAATCTTTTTTAGGTATAATTTAACTTTTACATCATCTCTATTGAATATTTAAATTGCAAACTATACACTAATAACTGTGAAAGGATAGCGCAGCTTTTATCCGTTGCAGATTTTTCTGCAAAAACGCAATTATTTATTATTAATAAGGGGGATGGATAGTGTATCCATATTTAGCAGAGTTCATTGGAACTGCAATGCTAGTCTTCATGGGTGATGGCGTCAGTGCCGCTAATAGCCTAGAAGGTTCATTGTTTAAAGGTTCTGGTGCTGTATTTACGATGATGGGCTGGGGTCTTGCAGTTGCTCTACCAGCTATGTGTTTTGGAGCTGCCTCCGGCGCTAGTTTTAATCCTTGCTTGACGATCGGCCTAGCCGTTGCGGGTTCGTTTGACTGGGGAATGGTTCCCGGTTATGTCATCGCCCAAATGCTCGGTGGGTTCTGCGGAGCTTGCATCATGTGGTTGTTCTGGAAAGACCAGTTCGATGCAACCGAGGATCCTGGAACGATTCTAGGGGTTTTCTGTACTGGACCGGCTATTCCGAATGTCGCGATGAACGTCTTATCGGAAGCACTTGCTACGATGATGCTCGTTACTTACTTAGTTCTTATCCCGGCCGACGCTGCGGCGATGGGAATGAACTTCATCTACGTTTGGTTAATCATTATGTCGATGGGTTATTCCCTCGGTGGTACCACAGGGTTTGCTATGAATCCTGCCCGTGACTTATCACCACGTTGCGCCCACGCCGTTCTTCCGATTCCAAACAAGGGAGATTCCAACTGGGGTTATGCCTGGGTTCCGGTCGTCGGTCCGCTAATCGGTGGTATCGTCGGTGCTTTACTCGGAACTTGGATCGGTGGATTCCCGGTACTGTAAATCGTTAATTAATTTATTTTAGAAAATGCCATTGCGCACTTTCACAAAACCGGCACTACGTTTTCTCCCGTAGTGCCTTTTTTAGGCCCCCGTTTTTACAAAATTTCTAAACTCGAAAAAAGTTAAAATTCTTCTAAATTTTATCTTAAATTCTCTTTTTAAGCTACGTTCACCTCTCTTTTCTATTTCACGTCTACCTTTAGCTAGAACAATTTGTTTACCGGGAGATGTAAACGACCGCTCCTTATCTTAGGGAGGCTGAAGGAGGGGCTTTCCGTACCGTTTTAAAATTACAGGTAAACATGAAAAAAGCATTAAAAATAAAAAAGGACCCATTTTCGGCCGAAGATGTCGGAATTTTCTATGGTTCGTACGATTCTTACGAAGATTATTTAAAAGCAGGTGGCGAGCCCTATAACCGACAAACGCTCGAAGCAATCAACGACACGGATGAAGAAAATTTTTCAGGACCCTACGATTCTTTCGATGAGTTTTTGGAAGAACTATACGGTAAGATGTAGGCCGATAACTTTCTTAAAAAAGTCGGGCTAGACTGTGAAATAGATGTGGCCGACTATAAGACAGAAGTAAAAATAATTCTTTAAGCTCGTTTCAGCTTTTTTAAAGAGGTGTTTCGTCTTTTTTTGCCACTTTCACCGTTATTGTAATTAAAAAAGCTCAGACACTTTCATAAAAAAGGGCATCATTTTCCCTTCCGTTCTACCTTTTTAATCCCTATTTTTACAAAATTTCTAAACTTGAAAAAAGTTAAAATTCTTCTAAATTTTTCTCTTAAATTCTCTTTTTAAGCCGTATTTACGCCGCTTTTTACGCTTTTGTGGGCTTTTGTTTTTGGTAAACTAAAGGTAAGAATGAACAGTATTGTTGAGGATAAGCGCCTGATTACGAAGGTTTGCGCGATGTACTACGTTTCGGATCTTTCGCAAAAAGAGATCGCTTCGCTCCTGCATCTGTCCCGTCCTACGATCTCACGCATGATCGCCAACGGCAAAAAGATGGGGATCGTGGACATCAAGATCAACAGCTCCTACAGTACGAAATACGTCCAGCTCGAGTGCGAACTCGAAAAGCGTTTTAAGCTCGATGAAGTCGTTATCACCGACGTCGACGCGTCCGAGGAGCAAACGAAAGAAAACGTTTCCAGAGCGGCCGCGGCCTTGGTCGGGCGACTCCTAAAAAGTGGACAGCGCATCGGCGTGACGATGGGTTCGACGATCGCCCAGATCCCGGGGTATCTGACGGGGACCAAAGCCAAAGACCTGACGGTCATCCCGCTTATCGGTGGGCTTGGGAGCGTTCGGATGAAACTCAACTCGAACGCGATCGCGGAAGATTTCGCGGGCAAACTTGGAGCCGACTACCTGCTCATGAACGCGCCCGCGCGGGTCTCGGACCTAAGGACCAAAGAAGCCCTGATCAAAGAAAACAGTATAAAAGAAGTCCTGGAGGCGTGCGAAGATCTCGATATCGCCGTTTGTGGGATCGGCGCGCCGGACGCGAGCTCTGCGATCATCAAAACCGGCTTTATATCCTCGCAGGAGCTCGAAAAACTCAAAGAAGACGACGTAGCCGGGGACATCTGTATGCAGTTTTTTGACCCGTCGGGTAGTACGAAGCGCTTTAGCGACGAGAATTCCGTCATCGGGCTCGATATCAAGAAACTCAAAAACGTTAAGTATTCCATCGGCGTAGCCTGTACGCCAAAGAAGACGCGGGCCGTACTCGGGGCGATCCGGGGGAAATTCGTAAACTATCTCGTCATCGACGAAGCCTGCGCAAAAAGTTTGTTAGAAGATTAAGGAGAGAAGATGGACGAAATTTTAAACATTCCGATCAATGAAATGGCCCAAACCGAATTCGACTGCTCCTGCGGGCGCCACCACAATTTCTCGATCCACGACGTATCGATCAGGGAAGGGGCCCTGGAAGATCTTCCGAAAGTTTTGGAACCGTTTAAAGACCAGAAGATCTTGATCGTCGAAGACAACAACACGAAAATCGCCGCGGGCGACCAGGTCGAAGAGATCTTAAAGGATTTTAACACGAAGACCCTGCTCTTTGACCGGGGTGAAAAACACCTGATCCCCGACGAAACGGTCATCGGGGCGATACTCGAAGAACTCGATCTTGACGTCGGGGTGATCCTCGCCGTCGGTTCGGGCTCGCTAAACGATTCCTGCAAATTCGTATCTTCCCGCACGGGCGTACCGTACGTGATCGCCTGTACGGCCCCGTCGATGGACGGTTACGTCTCGGACGGTGCCCCGCTCATCCGCGACGGCTATAAGATCTCGTACCCGGCCACACTCGCTTATGGCGTCGTAGGGGATACGACGATCATGAAAGACGCGATCCCGAAGCCGTCCAGGCCTTGATCGAAGCCCTGACCTTGACGGGAGTTGCCATGGCCCTTCTTAATACCTCGAGACCTGCCTCGGGAGCCGAACACCTGCTTTCGCACTATTGGGAAATGGACGCGATCGCTCACGGGAAGAACCCGGAATTTCACGGCATCCAGGTCGGCGTGGCCGCGGGCGTGGTCGCCAACGCCTTTAAGATCCTAGAAGACATCCTTCCGGAATCGACCAAGGAAATGAAACCCGAACCCGAAGAAATCTACGACCTCTTAAAGACGGCCGGACACCCGCTGACCCCGGCAGAGATCGGGATCTCAAAAGAGCTCTTTTACAACAGCATCATGGAAGCCAACACGGTCCGTCCGCGTTACTCGATCTTCCAGTTTGCCAAGGACAACGGACGCTTAGAAGACCTAGCCGAAAAACTCACGGCTATGTATTATGACTAAAGACAAAAAAGAGGCCATCAAAAATATCCGCCTTTTCGTGCTTGATATGGACGGTACGGTCTATCTGGGTGAGAATCTAATCAAAGGCTCGGACGTCTTTATAAATAAGGTAAGGGACCAGGGGAAAGATCTCGTCTTTTTTACCAACAACGCCTCGCGCGTGCCGGACTTTTACCAAAAGCGATTAAAACGCATGGGGCTCGACGTCGACGTAAAGGACATCATCACGGCCGGAGACGTCACGATCGAGTTTCTAAAAACCTTCTATCCGGGCGCAAGGGTCTATCTAAACGGGACCCCGCTTCTTGAAGACAGCTTTCTTTCGCACGGGATAAAGCTCGTCGAGGACGATCCGGACGTGGTCGTGCAGAGTTTTGACACGACGATGACCTACGAGAAGATGCAAAAGATCACCGACTTCATCCGTGACGGCGTGCCCTTTATCGCCACCCACTGCGACATCAACTGCCCGACCGAGGACGGATTCATGCCGGACTGTGGCGCGATGTGCGCACTTATTACCTCATCGACGGGTGTTGAACCGAGATTTTTGGGTAAACCGATGAAAGAGACCCTCGATATGGTCCTTAAAATAACCGGTCACAAACCGGAGGACACCGCTTTTGTGGGCGACCGGATCTACACGGACGTGGCCACGGGCGTCAACAACGGCGCCTCGGGCTTTTTGGTGATGACCGGGGAAGCCGACGAACAGACCGTAAGAGAGTCCGAAATCGAACCTACGGCTATATACGAGTCTCTCTATGAGATGAGTCAGTATCTATAAAAAAGGAGAGTTCATGAACGAAAAAGAAATCAAACACATGGCCAACGAGATCCGCAAGGATATCATCGAAGAGACCTACAACGCCGGAAGCGGCCATCCGGGGGGATCCCTCTCGGCAGCCGACCTCTTAGCCGTTTTGTACTTCGATAAGATGAACGTCAACCCCGAAAATCCGCACGATCCCGACCGTGACCGTTTTGTCCTGTCAAAGGGACACGCCGCGCCGGTACTTTACGCGACGCTCGCGGAAAAAGGTTATTTCCCGAAAGAAGATCTAAAGACGCTACGTAAAATCGACTCCTACCTCCAGGGGCACCCGGACATGAAACACACCCCGGGCGTTGATATGTCGAGCGGATCGCTCGGACAGGGGATCTCGGCGGCCGTGGGCATGGCCCTTGCCGGTAAGATCGACAACAAGGACTACACGGTCTACGCGCTCGTCGGAGACGGCGAAAGCGAAGAAGGTCAGGTCTGGGAAGCCTCGATGTTTGCCGGAAACCACGGCCTGGACAATCTGATCGTTTTTGTCGATAACAACAACCTGCAGATTGACGGACCCATCGACGAAGTCAATTCCCCGCATCCACTGGACAAGAAGTTCGAAGCGTTCAAGTTCAACGTCATCGAAGTCCCGGACGGAAACGACGTCGTCGCGATCTCCGAAGCCATCGATAAGGCCAAGGAAGTCAAAGGAAAACCCTCGGCGATCATCCTCCACACGACCAAGGGCAAAGGCGTCTCCTTCATGGAAAACCAGGTCGGTTGGCACGGGAAAGCCCCGAATAAGGAAGAGTACGAAATCGCAATGAAAGAACTGGAGGCCAACGAATGAAAGAACAGAAAAAAATAGCGACCCGTGAAAGTTACGGAAAAGCCATCGCCGAACTCGGCGATACGATGGACGACATCGTCGTCTTAGACGCTGACCTCGCTTCCGCGACCAAATCGGGCGTATTTAAAGCCGCCCATCCGGAACGCTTCTTTGACGTCGGAATCGCCGAAGGCAACGAAGCGGGTATTGCCGCGGGACTGGCCACGACCGGCAAGATCCCATTTATGAGCACCTTTGCGATGTTCGCGGCGGGGCGTGCCTACGAACAGATCCGAAATTCCATCGGCTACCCGCACCTAAACGTCAAGATCGCGGCCACCCACGGTGGGATCTCCGTCGGTGAAGACGGCGCCACGCACCAGGCCCTGGAAGACTTTGGGCTCATGCGCATGATCCCGGGCATGGTCGTTTTAAGCCCGGCCGACGACGTCGAAGCGCGCGCGGCGGTCAAAGCGGC
>CANRHG010000095.1 GCA_947630385.1 uncultured Eubacteriaceae bacterium | reverse complement strand
CTCCGGCGCTCCGATAGGCCCACTCCCTATCTTCGAGGCCTATAGATGAGACGGAAAAAATTTGAAACTGTTCGGTAATGCGTTTTTGCGTACGGTGTTTTTCGAAAAACTTTTTTTCAAACGGCTCAAGGACCGCGGAGGTTGCACTTTTAATTTCCCCAATCAATTCTTCGTCTTCGAAGAGTTTGGAATGGACCAAGATTTCAGAGGGAATATATTTGTCGATTAAACCGGTAATTTTCTTTTTTTGCCTTCTGGGAAATTCAGTCGTAAAAAAATCCCCGGTAGAAACGTCCAAAAACGAACACCCGATTTTTGAATTATCCCCACCTAGTGCCATCAAAAAGTTATTTTTCTCCGGATCGAGAAAACGACTGTCGATCTGGGTTCCCGGCGAGACGATCCGCGTGATCTCCCGCTTCACAAGGCCCTTGGCCTCCTTTGGATCTTCGACCTGTTCGCAGATCGCGACTTTGTAGCCCTTTTCGATTAATTTTGCAATATAATTATCGGCCGAATGGAACGGGACCCCGCACATCGGGGCCCTTTCCTGTAGGCCACAATCTTTTCCGGTTAGCGTCAGATCGAGTTCTTTTGAGACCTGGATGGCATCGTCAAAAAACATCTCGTAAAAATCACCGAGGCGGAAAAAGAGGATTGCGTCTTTTACCTGCTCGTGAACCTGCAGGTATTGTTGCATCATTGGGGTCAGCGCCACTAGATCAACTCCCCTATCATCGAATACGACCCGGTTTCTATGATTTTTACGGGTAGTATTTTCCCGATCACGGAAGGTTCGGTCTTTACGTGAACGAGTTTTCCTTCGGGAGTACGGCCGGAAATTTTGGATTTGTCTTTTTGACTTACTTCCTCAAAAAGCACGTCGGTCGTCTCTCCCAGGAATTTTTCGTTTTTACCTCTGGCCTGCTCTTCAAGAAGATCAAGGACCCGGCCGATGCGCTCACTTTTTACTTCTTTTGGGATCTGCTCCGGCATCGTTGCCGCAACGGTTCCCGGCCGTTTTGAGTAGATAAAACTAAAGGCGTTATCAAAGTCACATTGTCTAAGTAGATCTAAGGTATCCTGAAAATCTTCTTCCGTCTCACCCGGAAAACCGACGATGATGTCGGTCGTGATCGCGATCCCCGGAATTTCCTCTTTTATCTTTTTAACTAGGTCGATCGCTTCTTCTTTAGTGTAGTGCCGGTTCATTTTTTTAAGGATTCGGCTCGATCCCGACTGAAGGGCTAAGTGGAGCGACGGCATGACTTTATCCGACTCCTTCATCGCGCTTATGACTTCATCCGTAAAATCTTTGGGGTTTGACGACATAAACCGGATGCGTTTTAAGCCCTCGATCTCATTGACTTGACGTAAGAGCTTTGCGAAATTGTCTCCGTTTTTTAAGTCGTTTCCGTAGGAGTTGACGTTTTGACCCAAAAGCGTGACTTCCAGAGTCCCGTTTTTTACGAGCTCTCTTATCTCTTTTAAGATGCTCTCACTGTCTCTGCTTTTTTCACGGCCGCGGGTGTAAGGTACGATACAATAAGAGCAGAAATTATTACAACCCTGCATGATCGTAACGTAACTCTTAAACGGATATTTATGGGCGACGGGCAGGTCAAAAAACTTATCCTGCTCTTTTAGGATCTTTACGACCCTTTTTTTCGTTTCTTTTTGTTTTTCTAAAAGTTGTGGAAGCTCGTTGATGTTATGGGTCCCAAAAATCAAGTCGACCTGCGGGTGTTTTTGCTTTATCATCTCAACGACCGGTTCCTGTTGCATCATACAGCCACAGACCGCGAGAACCAGATTTGGATTTTTTTTCTTCAGTGTCTTGATCGAGCCAAGATTTCCGAGAGCACGATTGTCCGCGGTATCGCGGACGCTGCAGGTATTTATTATGATGAGATCCGCTTCTTCGGGGGCTTCAACAGAGGTATAACCTAACTCGTTTAAGATCCCAGCGATTCTTTCGGAATCGTTCTCGTTCATCTGACAACCGAAGGTTTGGATAAAATATTTGGGTATGGTTTCTTTCATTGTGATTAAATTCAAATTAACTTATTTTATTTAGTAATTAAGCGTTTTTAAGAAAAATATTTTTTAGTTTTATGTTTTAGTTGTTTTTAAGCTGTCATTATTTCTATTATAGAAGTTTTAACTCAGTTAATTCAGTTTTTATGATACGACAATTTTTAAAACCATGAAAGAAGTAACAGTAACTTAACCAAAATTTACTTTAAAGTTTTTATAGAAACCGTATAATAAAATTTCTTTACATGCTTTTAATTATGTTATAGTTTTAAGATTTATAAATTCTATACTGAATTTGGAGGACAAATGAAAAAAATAATTTCGGCGTGTTCCGCCATTTTAATATTATTGAGCCTATTTTGCCTAAGTGCCTCAGCCCAAACGAGCCCATGTGACGTAAATGTAAACTACTCAGCCCATATTCAGGACATGGGAGATACAAATACCGTCAGTAACGGAGATATTCTCGGCACAACGGGACTTTGTCGAAGGATGGAAGCCCTTCGGCTAAGCCTAAGTGGAAACACTAGCGACCTTTCGGTCGAATATCAGGCGCACGTTGAAGATATCGGTTGGCAAAACGCGGTCTCAAACGGGGCTACGGCCGGTACGACCGGTCAGTGTAAACGAATGGAAGCCATACGTATCCACTTAGTTGGGACCAGATCGAACGATTACGACATTTACTACCGCACCCACATTCAGGATTACGGTTGGATGGGGTGGACGTCAAACGGGAAAGCCTCCGGTTCTGAAGGATACGCAAAACGGATAGAAGCCATTCAGGTGCAGGTCGTTCCTAAAGGGACAAATGTGACGGCAACAGGTCCAAACAGCAACAGTAGGCAGGCTTTTGTTACGACCAGCCCCTTTACGCCGGATGATTTTAGTTCTAACTCTGGCTTTCTAAATACGAAGATTATGGGAAATTCCGGAACTACGGCCGGACAACTCGTCAGTTTCTATAAAGAAAACGCTGGCATAAATTTTCCCGATTACTACCTTAAAAGAAACGTAGATCTAAATCAATTCGCCCAAATGTACGTCGAGGAATGTAATGCAGAAAACGTACGGGTCGACATCGCTTTTTGTCAGGCAATGGTTGAGACCGGATTTTTAAAATTTGGCGGAGATGTAAATATCAGTCAGTTTAACTTCGCCGGTTTAGGAGCCACCGGCGGTGGCGTTCTTGGTGAGAACTTTGCGGCTAAGTACGGCGATAACGCAAACGGGATCCGTATGGGTATTCGAGCCCAGATCCAACACCTAAAAGCCTATGCTTCCACAGAACCACTGAATCAAAATTGCGTCGATTCGAGATTTGATCTCGTAACCAGAGGGAAAGCCAAAACTCTAGCGGAACTATCGGGAAACTGGGCAGCGGATAAAGAATACGCTAAAAAAATTTCAAATTTATTATTAAAGCTCTACTAACAATCGGTTAATAGAATTGGGTAATCTCCCTATCGATAAAACCGGTTTTGGTTCTATATTAAAAGTTCGAGTTGCAAAAAAGGTACTTTAAACTGAAATTATTCCAGGTTAAAGTACCTTTTTCTATTTGGAATCTTCTTTAAAAAGTTTTGGGCTAAAAACTATAACGTAAGTCAAGAGAAAACACAGGTATGTTATCAAAACAGCAAAGCTAACGTCCGTTAAAAAGTGGGCCTGCATTGAAATCCGGTTATAGGCCATAAATAAAACAAAGAAAAAAGTGACTGTGACTAAAACCGGTCTCACCCATGGTCTCTTTACTTTAATAACGTCTGCTAGCATCGGAAGACAGAAAAAAAGCGAAGCTTTTGTCATGTGACCACTTGGGAAACTTTCAAAATCATCCGTACCATTATAGTAAGGCTGAAATTCCCACCATGGTCGAAATTCTGCCTGCGGATTATCCAAAGTTAACAGTTACCTGTATCTTGGTCTGGAAGCGAAGTCCTTAAGCCATTGATTTAGATCATTCGATAGAACTCCGGCTATTAAAATAATAGCGCCTACAGCAATCAACAAGTTCGGATCACTGTCGTCCAAAATTAAATAAGTGACCGGAGCTACCCAGGAATATAACAAAATCCAAATAACGTATTCCCAAAGTTCTAACCATACCGGAGATTCGCCCGCGACATAACCTATATCGGCTCGTAAATTTTCCCCATAAAACAAACTACTGTTGTAGACGGCTAGAAAATAGGCTACGATAAATAGTCCCCAGCCGATATATTTATAAGCTTTTCCCTTTTTCTGAAATCCTTTAAGTAGGCAGGTCCCAGCTAAAGGATAGAAACAAAAGGAGATTGCATTTCCGTAATGAGCAAAAAACTCACCGAAAGGCGTTTTGTTACTCAGTGCTTCTGAAATAGAATAATCCGAGAAAGAGCCAATAATTAACCCAATAATACAAACAACAATAATTCCTATTGAAAAATAACCCGGCATTCCCAGATAATTTTTTTTCAAATATTTTTTCAATTTTTCGGCTTCTTAGAATCGGTTTTCAAAACGATTGCTTTTTATCGTTGACCACAAGCGGAAACCAACAGACTTTAAACATTCCGGGCTGAGGTAAAGGTAATTTTTTAATAATCCGGTATCCGACAAATACTAAAGGTAGAGACAAAATAATAATTGCTATATAAAAGAGCAGTTGAATCCATCCGTATGAGCTTGAGACGTAATCACCAAGAGCCTGAAGATTAAAAAGATAGTTTGGGGTCAACATAATAAAATCGTTTAAACCGTGAATAAAAGCTACGCTCCACAAACTATGGTTTCTTAAAATAATAGCCGCGAGAATAAAGCCAACAATCCCTGTTTGAATCGTTTTAGCAATCATCTGTGCTATAGCTGTAAACGTCAGTTGGCTGGGATCTGAGAAAGCTGGGATTAAATCGGTAGCAACGTGAGCGAAGCCAAACAGAACCGAAGATATGATCACCGCTTTTAAAATTCCCTTAATGGAATTTCCGTTTTTAGCTAAAAGCGCATTTAGAAAAAGGCCGCGAAAAAGACCTTCTTCAAATAACCCGATAAATAGAGCATAGAAAATGATAAGTAAAAAAGTAAGTAATGGATAGGCTGCTATGCTCATATGTTTGCCAATTACACCTGAAATAGAGAGCCCAAAAGATAAAAACGCAATAACAAAAACCCACCAACCTTTTTTAAAGGCAAAGCCCATTCCTTTACTGGAATAAACGACCTCTCCTTTACCGTTAATAACGTAGACAAAAAAGAGGGCAATTCCGGCTAAAACAATTTCTTTTATAACCTGGACCCACAGTTGCTTAGAAAAATCCCCTAAAGGTAGGTGGACAATGAGGAGTTCAACTACAATAAGAATAAGAGTGAATAATACCGGTCTTTTATACAAAAAATCTCTAAATTTTTCCATAGAAAATCCTTAAATTGAAAACTGGTTATTTCTAACCATAAAAGGCAGAAAATTGTCAATTTATTTTATCATGTTCCGACAAGATGGTTTAATTTTTTCCTAAATGGTTCTATTAGAGCGCGAATAGTAAAATTTTCTAGAATCGTTTGGCTTATGTCTAAAAATTAAAGTAAAGTTTTATAATTGGAGCTTAGAAAAAATCACCAGATAAAACATTAAAGATTACAATATATTATAATATTTAATTGAATTCTAGCTTTGATAAGAGGAGAAAACGTGACAGTTAAAGATGAACAAGAATTAAATTTAATTGAAGGATCGCTGTGGAATAAACTACTGATTATTGCCATACCGATGGCACTAACCAGTATTCTTCAACAATTATTTAACGCCGCAGATATTGCCGTGGTCGGGAATTTTATTGAAGATCCAAACGTAGCTAAGGCGGCCGTAGCGGCTGTTGGAAGCAATACACCGATCGTAAGCTTAATCGTTTCTTTATTTGTCGGTCTATCGATCGGAACCAACGTCATTATTGCTCAAGAAATCGGTCAAAGAAATAGAGGAAATATCCGAAAAGCGGTCAGTACTTCTGTAATTATTTCTCTTATCGGTGGGCTAATCATTACAGTCGGTGGAGAACTAATCGTAAATTATCTAATGATAATGATGAGCGTTCCTGAGGACGTCATTTCTCTCGCTTCTGTTTATCTACAAATTTATTTTCTCGGAATGCCGGCTATTTTCCTCTACAATTTCGAAACGGCCATCTACAGAAGTATAGGAAATACCAAAACACCTTTAATTGTTCTAATATTTTCAGGAATACTTAATATCATCCTTAATCTAATATTTGTTATTTTCTTTAAAATGGATGTGAGCGGTGTTGCGCTCGCTACGATTTTATCGAACATTTTTAGCGCGATCATTCTTTTTGTACTCCTTTGCAAAACCGATGAGGATATAAAAATTGATCTCTCCGATTTCCATTATGACCAAAATAGTTTCAATGAAATAATGAAGATCGGTCTTCCCGCAGGGGTTCAAGGTATGATTTTTTCAGTGGCCAATATTTGTATCCAGACCGCGATCAATTCTTTGGGAACCGAAGTTATGGCTGGATCCGCCGCTGCAATGAATCTAGAACTTTTCAGTTACTATATTATGGCAGCTTTCGGACAAACCTGTACGACGCTTGTAGGGCAAAATTTTGGTGCTGGTAAATACGAGCGCTGCCAGCTTTCCTTAAAAGAATCTCTCTTGTTTAGTTTTATCGCTTATATACTGATTTTGGTAACTTTACTGTCGTTTGGACCGAACCTTTTAAGTTTCTTTAATTCCGATACCGATGTTATCGCGAACGGAATGATCCGTTTAAGGTATATGTTGATGGGTCATTTCTTTTCGGTCGGAATTGAAGTTTTATCCGGCTATCTAAGAGGTTTTGGCGTGAGTACCTCGCCTGCCGTTTGTACTTTAATTTTTGTTTGCGGTATAAGAATCATCTGGGTCTATATCATTTTCCCGATTTACCGCAGCTTCACGTTTTTGATGTTGGTCTATCCGTTAAGCCTTTGTCTTAATTTTTTATCGATCCTTGTGGTTTATCTTTATGTAAGACGAAAACTAAAAACCGAGACGATCGAGATGGCCGAAACGGTTGGAAGTTAATGCTTTAAAATAGAAATCTGTAACAAACCGGGAAACATAATAGGGTAAGTTAAGGATTCCTTTTCTGGAATCCTCATTCCTCCCATTGCACCGTACGTACGGGTCTCGTATACGGCACTACATTAGCGTAGAGTCAGATAATTAAGTTCACCCGTTACTCCTTGGTCTATGTTGTAAAGATTCTACGGAAATCCCCTCTACCTTTGATCTCCGCCGACATACGTTCCGACTTGTTGGGTCTATCCTCGATTTCGGACTGCCGTAGACTTGCTCAAGCAAGTTGCAATACACTAACATTAGATCCTTCGTAT
>CANRHG010000094.1 GCA_947630385.1 uncultured Eubacteriaceae bacterium | reverse complement strand
GCCCCTATAGGCAGTCGGAGCGCCTTAAGATTTATGAGCCTTACATCAAACGGCTCATCGATCAGGGGGACGCTTACGTTTGTTTTTGTACCAAAGAACGCTTAGAGGCGCTCAAAGAAGAACAAAAGCGGGAGGGGATAACGCCCAAATACGACGGACATTGTCGCGATCTTGATCCCGAAGAGGTCAAAAAGCGGATCGAGAACGGCGAAGACTACGTCATCCGTTTAAAACTACCCCCGGGACAGCCGATCGTCTTTGACGATAAGATCAGAGGTCAGGTCGTGATCAACACCGACGAGATGGACGATCAGGTTCTGATCAAATCGGACGGTTATCCGACCTACCATTTTGCGGTCGTCGTCGACGATCATCTCATGGGCGTGACGGACGTCATCCGTGGGGAAGAGTGGCTTACTTCCACCCCGAAGCACGTCTACCTTTACGACCGCCTCGGTTGGGAAAAGCCAAATTTTGTTCATCTACCGAACATCTTAAACGCCAACCATAAGAAACTGAGTAAGAGAGAGGGGGACGTTTCGGTCGAAAGTTTCCTTAAAAAAGGTTATCTTCCCGAAGCGCTCATCAATTATCTGGCGCTTCTTGGTTGGAGTCCGGGAAGTGAACGGGAACTCTTCGACCTCGAGGAACTGATCGAGGCTTTCGATTTGGAGCATATCAATCACTCCGGAGCGGTGTTTGACGTCGAGAAACTCAACTGGATGAACGGCCAGTACATCAAGAAGACGTCAAACGACAGACTACGCGAGCTTTTAAAGCCTTATCTGAGCGAAGAACCGAGTGATGCTATGCTCGAGATCTTAAAGGAACGCATGGAGTATTTGAGCCAAGCTCCCCAAATTCTCGAAGAGAGCCTCTCTTTCTCGTTTGAACCGGATGAGGAAGTGGGTGAGATCCTGGCGGATGCCCGTAGCGCGACCGTAAGAGAGGCCTTGATCGACAAACTCGCCCAGGTCGAGGACTTTAGAGCCGAACAACTGCAGAAGATCTTTAAAGAGATCCAAAAGGAAAACAAGAAGGAAAAAATTCGCGGAAAGATGCTTTACATGCCGGCGCGCCTGTTGATCACGGGCAAAAAACACGGACCGGATCTGGCCCAGATCATGGAAGTTCTGGGAAAAGACGAGGTCTTAAAGCGCCTTAAAGAAGCAGAAAATTTATTAGAGGAGAGAAATGAGCAGGACACCAGCGAAAGCTAAAAAGAAGATGAAGCTCGAGACGAAAGCCCGGATCTACCTGGTGCTCTTCGTCGTGCTGGTCGCCTTTATCGCTTACGTCTTGTTTGTCGGGATCCCGGTCGGGGTCTACGACGTAGGGGATATCGGGGACCACATGAAGTACGGACTTGATCTCACGGGCGGCGTCAACGTCGTCTTGCAGGCAAGTGCCGAGAGCGGCGACGTCACGGACGAAGAAATGACCGCGACGATCACCGCGCTTGAAAACCGAATCAACAGCCTGGGCGTGAACGAATCGACGGTAGCCAAACAGGGGAGCGATCGTATCCGCGTCAGCATCCCATCGATTCAAAACCAACAACAGGCCCTGGACATGATCGGAAAGACGGCCAAACTCGAATTTATCGGACCGGACGATAATGTGATTCTAACCGGGGACGACGTCAGTTCGGCCAAAGCCGTACAACAGGAAGAAGACGGGATCCAACAATACGTCGTATCCCTTGAGTTTAACGAAGCCGGAACGGAAGCCTTTGCCAAAGCGACCCAGGACTTCCAGGGGCAGGTCATCTCGATCAAACTCGACGACGAGACCATTTCGGCCCCGACGGTACAGGCCGTCATCACCAACGGTAAAGCCGTCATCACCGGAATGGAAGACGCCGAGGAAGCCCAACAGCTGGCCGATTTGATCCAGGGTGGTTCGCTGCCGCTGGTTCTAAACCCGATCCAGGTCACGACCGTCGGACCGACCCTCGGTCAGGACTCGCTCGATCAGAGTCTGTTCGCCAGCGTCGTCGGGATCGTCGCCGTTTTGTTGTTTATGTTGATCATCTACCGTGGTCTGGGATTTATCGCGGACGTCGCGCTGATCGTCTACATTCTACTTGATTTGATCATCATCACGTCCCTCGGGGTCACTTTGACCCTTCCTGGGATTGCGGGTATTATCCTGTCCGTCGGTATGGCCGTTGACGCCAACGTCATTATCTTTGAACGTATCAAAGAAGAAGCCGCCAGCGGGCGTTCGTATCTGGCCGCCATCGACAGCGGATTCTCACGAGCCATGCGTACGATCGTCGACTCGAACGTCACGACGCTCATCGCCGGTTTCGTGCTTTACTTTATGGGCAGCGGTTCCGTTCAGGGTTTTGCCGTCACGCTCATCATCGGTATTTTAATGAGTATGTTTACGGCCGTTATCGTCACCCGCATGCTCATCCGCTTACTCATCGAAGCCAAATTCTTTAACAACGCGAAAGTGCTGGGAATCAAGGAGGCCGTCGCATGAAAGAATTAAAAATAGCCCAACTCTCGAAAGTCTGGTTCAGTATTATCGCGATATTTGTCGTCGTAGCCCTTGGATCGCTCTTTATCCGTGGTCTTAATTTTGGGATCGACTTCGTCGGTGGGACGATCATCACGATCGACCTTCACAAGACCTTCGAGACCAGCGAGATCAAAGAAATCATGGATAAGTACGACGATCAGGCCACGATCACGTATTCCGGGGATTCTCAGGATACGGTCGTCATTTCGACCAGACAGGACCTCGATACGGCCACGCGTCAGGAGATCTTTAACGCTTTTAAAGACAAGTATTCCCTTCAGGATTCCGACCTCATCTCGGTCGATACGGTTTCGGCGACGATCGGTTCGGAAATGACGCGAAACGCGATCATCGCGGTCGCCATCGCCTGCGTCCTCATGCTCGTTTACATCACCTTCCGGTTCCAGTTCTACTATGGGGTCGCGGCGGTACTGGCCCTCGTGTTCGACCTGCTCGTGGTCATCGGTTTTTACAGCCTGTTCCAGATCCAGGTCAATACGCCGTTTATCGCGGCTATCTTAACGATCCTCGGTTACGGGATCAACGACACGATCGTTGTCTTCGACCGTATCCGTGAAAACCGTGAACTCATGCCAGGAGCGAGTCTAGATCAGATCGTAAACGTCTCATCGACGCAGACGATCAAGCGTTCGCTCTATACGTCGATCACGACCTTACTGGCTATCGGAGCCATTTATATCTTCGGGGTCTCGGACATCCGCGACTTCGCCCTTCCGATCATCGTCGGAATTGTCGTCTCAACCTACGCTTCCATCTGCGTGGCTACGCCCATTTGGCAGTTTATGCAGGAAAAACGGCCGGTTAAGACGAAAGGGGACAAGAACCGTAGAAACCGTAGAAGAAGCGGTTCCAAAAAAGAAAAACAACCTGTAGTCTAGCCGAGCGAAAGCTCGGCTTTCTTCGTTTAAAATAAATGAAAAGCCTATGGAAGAAAAGGGGAAAAACTCCGGACAAAAAAGAGATCGAAAACGTTTGTAAGAAGACGTCCGTGGGCCCGCTTGTCGCCGAGATCCTTCTTTCAAGAAACGTAAAGCCTGAAGACTTTGACACTTTCCTAGATCCCAAGCTTTCGGATCTGTACGACCCCTACCTTTTGCCGGATATGAAAAAAGCCGTGATTCGGATCATTAGGGCCATTAGGAATAATGAGAGGATCACCGTTTACGGCGACTACGACGTCGACGGGACCCTCGCCAGTACGATCTTAGCCGATTATTTAAAGTCCATCGGTGCCCACGTCGAACAGGTCGTTCCCGACCGGATAAAGGACGGGTATGGGCTAAATCCGGAGCGCGCGAAAGATCTCATCCACTCGAGCGATCTCGTCATTACGGTCGACTGCGGGATCACCTCGGTAGAAGAAGCCGAACTTTTTAAAAACAAAGCTACGGATTTGATCGTGACCGACCACCACGAACCCGGCAAAGTCCTACCCGAGGCCGTAGCCGTGATCGACGCCAAAAGAGTAGATTCTAACTACCCGTTTCGCGAACTCTGTGGGGCCGGGATCGCTTTTAAGATCGTACAGGCCTTAAACCAAAGCCTAAAAGCGCCGAAAAACCTTGAAGAATACCTTCAGCTTTGCGCCGTCGCGACGATCGCGGATATTGTTCCTCTAATTGATGAAAATAGAACATTGACGAAACTGGGGCTTTCTTCTATTAATAAGAATGGTTTTTTTAATGCGGGGATGCAGCGCTTATATCTTAAGACCGAGCTCGACTCCCTTAATTCGGGACGGGTCGGTTTTATCCTGGCTCCGATGATCAACGCCGCGGGCCGGGTCGACAGCGCGCAAAAAGTTCTTACGCTTCTTACGACCAAGGATCCCCTAAAGCGGGACGCTCTGGCCGAAGAGCTAAAAGGCTTAAACAGGGAGCGCATCCGCATTGAAGAAAGCGTTCTAGATGAAATCGACATCGATTTTGACCGGCTCGACGACGTCATCGTCGTGGCCGGAGACGGCTGGCACCCGGGTGTGATCGGGATCGTCGCCGGAAAGATCCAGGAGATGACCCATCATCCGGCCATCGTGATCGGCTTTGACGGGGACAAGGGACACGGTTCGTGCCGCAGCGTACCGGGCTTTGATATGTTTAAAGCCCTGCAGCATTGTGAAGCTTACCTTGATACGTACGGCGGTCACGAGCAGGCGGCCGGTCTATCGATTGACCGGAAAAATTTAGAGCCGTTTCGAAAAGCTCTACTGGAGTACGCCGCGCAAGTAAATATCGAAAAATATTTGAAAAAAGTAATTTTATATGATAAAATGATGGCTCCCAATTCTATAAATTTAAAAGCGGTCAAAGAACTGGAAAATTTGGGACCGTTCGGGAACCAAAACCCGGCGCCGGTTTTCCGTTTTCACGCTCCGGACATAAAAGAAGCACGGCTCATCGGTAAAAAGCGCAACCATCTCAAATTTAAGTCGGATGGCGTTGAGTGCGTTATGTTTGGAAACGACCAACTACCCAACGCTCCGATAGATTTTCTTGCACGGGCCGAAATCAACGAATTTAACGGAAGGAAAAACCTTCAGCTTAATTTAAAAGACATAAAAGACAGCGAAAATTTTGCGCAACTCGACGCGCTCTTTGAAGCGGATGAAAACGATTTTCTTGAGGATTACAAGGACGACTTAAAACGTGTCGACCGCGACCTTTTCGTACGTGTCTATAAGCTAGCGAAAAAATTTGAAGATTTTGGTTTTTATGTTTCTTCGTATTTAAACACATTTGACGATTCTCTCTTTTTACTGGTACTGGCTCTTCGGGTCTTAAAAGAAGCCGGCCTTATTGATTACACTTATCATAGTGGTTTATTAGAGTTTACGATACACTCCACGAACTCAAAAAAAGATTTAAAGAAAACTTCTACATATCAAAGGGTACAAAATGAATTTTGAAGATTACATCAACGTTTATGAGGATTTTCCCAAAGAAGGAATCAGTTTTAAAGACATTTTTTCACTCACGTTAAATCCGGAAGTCTACCAAAAAGTGATCGACCGCTTTTATGAACTGGCAAAGCCGCTGGACGCGAACCTGATCGTGGCCACCGAAGCCCGCGGATTTATTTTCGGCTGTCCACTGGCTTATAAAATGGGACTGGGTCTGGTTCCGGTGCGTAAACCCGGCAAGCTCCCGGGCGAGATCGCTTCGGAAAGTTACGATCTCGAATACGGCAGCGAAACCTTGGAGATCCAGAAAGCGGCCATAAAACCGGGCGACCGCGTCATCATCGTGGACGATTTGATCGCGACCGGTGGAACGCTGCAAGCGATGATCAAACTCATCGAAAATCTGGGTGGAGAAATCGCCGGCATTTTGAGTCTGATCGAGTTGACCGATTTCCACGTCACGGACGAACTCCTAAAAGATTACAACATCAGTACGCTGGTAAAATACAATTCCTAAGCCGGTCAACCCAAGGTGGAGTAAAGCATTAAACGGCAAAGACCGTTAGACGGGGTGGTCGTAGGGGCCACTTCGTTTAATAAAATTTAACTAGAAAGAGGTATCCATGGTCTTAACGAATCAGAGTGATTTAAGCGAAAAAATAGAAAGTATTAAAAACAAACTCATTACAAATTACCCGGATACGGACGTCACGATGATCGATAAGGCCTACGAACTCGCGAACAAGGCCCACGGAGATCAAAGACGCCGTTCCGGTGAACCCTACATCATTCATCCGGTCGCCGTCGCGGATATTTTGGCGGACTACCAAATGGATGTCGAAACCATCGTCGCAGCACTGTTGCACGACGTCATTGAAGACACGGACGTGACCTACGAAGACCTCGAGGCGGATTTTAACGGAGAGATCGCCTACATGGTCGAAAGCGTCTCGAAGATGACGCGCATGAAGTACCAGACCAAGGAAGAATCCCAGGCGGAGTACATCCGTAAGATGGTACTTTCCATGACCAACGACCTTCGTATCATCATGATCAAGCTCGTCGACCGTCTTCATAATATGCGTACGCTCGAGTACATGTCTTCGCAAAAACAGATCGAAAAATCCGCCGAAACACTCAACATCTACGCGCCGATCGCGAACCGGCTCGGGATCCAGGCGATTAGGGCCGAGCTGGAAGACCTCTCGTTTAGCTATCTAAAACCAAAAGAATACCAGACGATCGAACACGACCTAAGGATCACCGACAACGAAAGGACCGAGTACATCGACGAAGCCATTCGGGCGGTAAAGGAAATACTCGATACGGCCGGCATCGAAGC
The DNA here is from genome assembly GCA_947630385.1 of uncultured Eubacteriaceae bacterium. Taxonomy (GTDB): domain Bacteria; phylum Bacillota; class Clostridia; order Eubacteriales; family Eubacteriaceae; genus CANRHG01. The sequence goes on along the minus strand of CANRHG010000094.1, from coordinate 652 downwards.
CAAAGTCTACGGCCGTACCAAAAACATCTATTCGATCTACCGGAAGATGAAAAACACCGGCCGTAAACTCGACCAGATCTACGATATTTTTGCCGTACGCATCATCACCAAAAATATCGCGGATTGTTACGTGGCTCTTGGGCTCATCCACACGAAATGGCACGTCGTCCCGACAAAGCTTAAAGACTACATCACCGTTCCCAAAGCCAACGGCTACCAGTCGCTTCATACGACCGTCATCGGTCCGGACGGGAATTTCCTTGAGATCCAGATCCGAACCGAAGAGATGCACGAGCGCAACGAATACGGGGTGGCGGCGCACTGGAAGTATAAAGAAGGCCGCGGCATGAGTAAGGGCAAGGAAAAACGCTACGACGACAGCATCTCCTGGATCAGACAGCTCATCAACTGGACCTCCGACATAAAAAACGCGAGCGACTTCGTTGAGACGATGAAAGTCGACCTTCTAAACGAAGAGATTTTCGTCTATACCCCGCAACAGGACATTATCAACCTACCTAGTGGATCGTGTCCGGTCGATTTTGCCTACCGTATCCACACTAACGTCGGCAACCACTGCGTCGGCGCCAAAGTCAACAACCGCATCGAGCCCCTAAACTATGAACTAAAAAACGGCGATCTCGTCGAGATC
>CANRHG010000093.1 GCA_947630385.1 uncultured Eubacteriaceae bacterium | reverse complement strand
GGCCAGAAACGCCCACGTTTAGGATACACTCCGGCTGGGTGATCCCGTGAAAGGCACCGGCCATAAACGGATTGTCCTCGACGGCATTACAGAAGACGACCAGTTTCGTGCAGCCGATCGAATCCTGCTCCCTCGTCGCGTAGGCGGTCTGTTTGATGATGTTTCCCATCATCTCGACGGCGTCCATATTGATGCCGAGTTTGCTGCTTCCGACGACGATGCTCGACATGACCCGCTCGGTTTTACTTAAGGCTTTCGGGACCGACTGGATCAGATTTAAGTCGCCCTTGGTAAAGCCTTTGGATACGATGGCCGAATACCCGCCGATAAAATTGACCCCGACTTCCTTTGCGGCCTTATCGAGGGTCTGGGCAAAGGCCAGGTAGTCGTCTTCGCTCGTGGCTCCGGCGATCAGGCTGATCGGGGTGACGGCGATGCGTTTGTTGACGATCGGGATGCCGAATTCGGTCTCGATGCGCTCGCCCTGGGCCACCAGGTTTTGGGCCGTGCGAACGATCTTATTGTAAACTTTTACACAGGCCCGTTCAATATTGGGGTCCGTGCAGTCCAAAAGGGATATCCCCAGGGTTATGGTACGTATGTCGAGGTTTTCCCGCTCGATCATACGGATGGTTTCTAAAATATTGGAACGTAGTGGCATTAGATCGAGTGCATTGCGTTGAATATGTCTTCCTGTTGGATGCGGATGTTCATGCCGATGGCCGTACCCAGCTGGTCGAGTTCTTCTTTTAGCTCGCTAAAGTCGCAGGTGATGTTATCGATGTCGACGAGCATGACCATCGAAAAGATCTGGTTCTGAAGGACCGTCTGGCTCAGATCTTCGATATTGGCGTTTTTTTCGTACAAAACTTTTGAGACGTTATAGATGATCCCGGTCTTATCTTTGCCGAGAACCGTGACAACAGAGCGCATGTTTCCTCCTCAATGAATCTATTATAACAGTAACGGGATATCCGATTTTGTAAATTTCCTATAATTTAAAAGCAAAGCTACCTTATAAGACCCTAAACAAATTCGACTTTTTTTGTTAAAATTCTATTCTGACTTATAAAAATATTGTCAGATATATCATTTATACTATTCTTGAGCCCCACTCTCTTTAACTATAATTTTTCACTGTTTGATTTTTTTAGGGGCCCGTACCGGTTTTTTCTACGTAGCCGTCTTTTCACTGGCTAGGCCGGACTTTCTTCTTCTGGTACTACGACAAAACGTAGAAAATACTCCGGAGCAAGAATGGTTTTATTTGGAATCTTCCGTCTTACGGAAACAATACTATGCAACAGCCACAACACAAGAGCGTTTTACTGAGTGAAACGGTGGACGGACTAAAGATCCGTCCCGACGGGATATACGTTGACGCCACGATGGGCGGCGGCGGTCACAGTGAGGAGATCCTAAAGCGTCTAGACGCACAGGGAACCTTCATAGGGATCGACCAGGACGACTACGCCCAAAAACGGGCGAGGGAGCGCCTCAAGGACTACCCGGCCAAAAAGTTTTTTGTAAAAGACAATTTTAAAAACTTAAGGGGGATCCTTTCGGAACTTGGCATCGATAAGATCGACGGGATCGTCTTCGATCTGGGGGTCTCTTCTTTCCAGTTCGACGACAGCGCGCGCGGTTTTTCCTACCACCACGAGGGGCCGCTGGACATGCGCATGGACCGACAGGCCACGCTCAGCGCGGCCGAGGTGGTCAACACGTACGAAAAGGAAGATTTAATAAAGATCTTAAAGGAATACGGCGAGGAGCGCTTTGCCGCAAGGATCGCCCAGAAAATCATCGAGAACCGCCCGATTGCGACCACGACCGAGCTCAGCGAGCTCGTCAAGGAGGCCTACCCGAAAAAGATGCGCTTTAAGGGGAAGCATCCGGCCAGAAAGACCTTCCAGGCCCTTCGCATCGCGACCAACGACGAACTCGGGATTTTGGAGGGTACCTTAAGGGAGAGCGTAAGATCCCTTAAACCCGGGGGTCGGCTTTGCGTGATCAGCTTTCACTCGCTCGAAGACCGGATCGTGAAGAACGTGTTTAAAGAACTGAGCGATCCGTGTACCTGCCCGCCGGATTTTCCGGTATGTGTTTGTGGAAAAAAGCCCTTAGTTGACCGAATCACACGTAAACCCCTGCGCCCGTCGCAAGGGGAGATCGACGACAATAAGAGATCGCGCAGCGCCCTGTTGCGCATCGTAGAAAGGACCGAGAACCCATGGATCAAGAACTAAGCCTAAGAAAACGAAGGGTTAAAAAGAAAAGCAAAAAAAAGAGCGTAAAACTTACCAGGCGTTTTTCCATACCCATCAGCATAAAACTCGGGGTCTCCCTGTTTTTGCTCACGGTTATTTTTTTGCTTTTGCACAGCTGGATCTACCAGCTCAATATAGAGATAAAACAGTTGCAGGACCAACTCAACACCGTCCAGGCCGAGATCGACGACAAGGACGGGCGCCTGCACAGCAGCACGAATTTAAAGGAGATCGAGGCCCAGGCGCGCTCGTACGGGATGAAGGAGGCCACCAACGACCAGTACATCTACGAGAGCGCGGCCAAAAAGCAGACCGTACTGCCGAACACGTCGGTCGGGCTCATCGATTACCTGAATTTTTTCACACAGTATAGAGACCGGTTTTTATGGGGACTAAACGAGTAAAAAAACGGTTGTGGCGCGAAAACCCACGGGTTACGGTCGTGCTCGGCTTTTTGGTCTTCTGTGTGGCCGTCGTCATCGGCCGGCTCAGCTTTTGGCAGGTCGTCGACCGCAGCGAACAACTCTCCCAACAGATCGACCAGGCGGTGGAGGAGACGACGGTCAAAGCGACCCGGGGCAACATCTACGATAGAAACGGCAATACCCTCGTCAAGGACGCGAAGGCCAAATCGGTCACCGTCATCCCCAAGCAGGTCGAAGACCCCAAAGCCGTGGCAAAACTGGCCAGTTCGACTTTCGGGCTCGATTATAACGAAGTGCTGTCCACCTGCAACCAGCTCGAGGACGACCAGATCGAGATCAGCGACACCGTAAAGGATACGTCGTTTATGGAAAATCTCGATCCCGATGCCTACTACGTCGAGGGCAATAAACTCTTCGTCTTTCCCGATAGGGTCAAAGACGCGAAAAAAGACGCGGCCGTCCTGTCGGTGGCGCTCGAGTATTCGGAAGAGACGGTGCTCGAGTATTTGACGAGCAAAGAAAACACCTCCCAGACCTTAAAGACCAAGGTCGATACGACCCAGGCCGAAAGTTTTCGGGACAAACTGGCCATAAAAGACGAAGAAGGGGAGATCGTCTCCTATAACGGCGTAGAACTCCTCGACGACCAAAAACGGTACTACACGAACGGAAACTTCCTTAGCTACGTGCTCGGTTTTACCGGAAACAACCACGAGGGCCTGTACGGGGTCGAAAAGACCTTCGACGACCGGCTGAAGGGGACCGACGGGATCAGCTACAGCCAAAAGGACGCCCAGGGCGAGATCCTACCGTCGGAAACGCAGCTCGTGCGCGAGCCCGTGGCGGGAGAGGATCTGTACCTGTCCATCGACAGCAACATCCAGGCGCTGGCTGAGCGCGGCTTAGAGAACTGCGTAAACACCTGGGAAGCGAAAAAAGGCATCGCCATCATCATGAACGTCAAGACCGGCGAGATCATTTCGATGGCCTCAAAACCCGATTTTGATCTAAACGACCCGTATAAGCTCAGTGAGACCTTCTTGGCCAGAAGTCCCGAGCTCGAGAGCATGGACAAGGCCGCGGCCCTAGAAGAGACCTGGAAGAATCCGGCCGTGAGTTTTATCTACGAGCCGGGCTCGACCTTTAAGCCGGTGACGGTATCGACGGCACTGGAGGAAGGCGTGATCAACCCGTCGATGCACTTTGAGTGCGTCGGGGCCATCAACGTCGCGGGTACGACGATCCATTGTACCGGGACCCACGGGACGCAGAGCTTAGCGGAAGTGCTCGAAAATTCCTGCAACCCGGGGCTCGTCCAGATCATCCAAAACGTGGATCCGAACACGTTTTACAAATACGTCTACAACCTCGGCTTCGGCCGCTCCACCGGGATCGAGCTCACCGGGGAAGAAGAGGGGATCGTCAACCGCGTCTTCCAGGACGACGGGAGTTATAATATCATCGATTATTCGACCTTCTCGTTCGGGCAGGGCCTGGCCGTGACCCCGATACAGATCGTGACGGCGCTCAACTGCCTGATCAACAACGGCTATTACGTTAAGCCCACGATCTTAAACGGCGGCGGCTCGGAGAGTTCCAAACAGATCATCTCTAACTCGACCTCTTCGACGCTCCGTGAGGAAATGAAGGGCGTGCTCGAGTCCAAGACCGGACTTATCCCCTACACCGGAGGGATAGAGATGGGCGGTAAGACCGGAACGGCCGAAAAATTCGTCGGCGGGGAGTACTCGAGTTCGCTTTATGTGACCTCCTTTTTCTGCTTCGCGCCGGTGGACGACCCGCAGTACTGTTGCATGGTCATCCTCGACGAGCCCAAAAACGGGGCCCAGGGCGCCACGAGCGCGGCCCCCACGGCCGTGGACCTGCTGCGCCAGACGATGATCTATCAGGGGACCAACCCCGAAGCCAAACAACAGAGCGCCGTTCAGATCCCAGAATGCGTGGGCCAAAGCCTCGAAGACGCCGAAGCGGTCTTAAAGGAACGCGGCATCAACTACACGACCGAGGGCCAGGGAGAGACGGTCCTGACGCAGAGCCTACCCGCCCAGAGCGAGTACACCGGGCAGACGCTCGTACTCACGGTCGGTGAGAAGACGAGCGAAGCGGTCATGCCGGACTTTAACGGGATGAGCGTTCAAAGCGTCAACCAAAAGGCCAAGGAACTCGGGGTCAAACTCGAAATCGACGGCGACGGTTTCGCCTACGAACAGTCCGTGGCGCCGGGGACGGCGGTAGAGCCCGATCAAAAGATAACGGTTAAATTCAAAAATTAGAAGGCCCAAACGGACCTCTTTTAGATAGACATGAAAGAAATTCCAGTAAACCGATTAGAGGAAGTTTTAAGTGGCCGAGCTCTGGTCATGGGCGACGGCTACATCAACGACGCGGTCATCGATTCACACGAAGCCGGGCCCGGAAAGCTTTTTATCGCCATCCGCGGTGAGAACCTCGACGGGCACGATTACATCAAAGAAGCCCTGGAAAACGGGGCCGAAGCCGTCGTGAGCGAGAAAGCCCCGCAGGACGTCGGCGTGGACCTCGAAGAACTCGGAAAGCAGAACAAGACCTTTCTTCTCACCTCTTCGACGAAGCGGGCCCTAAAACGCATCGCCTCCTTCAACCGCGAGCGAAGCGGCATTCCCGTCATCGCCGTGACCGGCTCGAGTGGGAAGACGACGACCAAGGATTTGATCGCTTCGGTGCTTTCGCAGCGTTTTAAGGTACATAAGACCGATGGGAATTTAAACAACGCTTACGGCGTACCCAGAACGCTCATCGGCATCGAAGAAGACGACGAGATCGCGGTCGTCGAGATGGGAATGAACCACCTGGGTGAGATCGACCAGTCGATCAGGCTGGTCCGACCCCAGATCGCGCTGATCACGAACATCGGGACGGCGCACATGGAAAATCTGCACTCGCGCGAGAACATTCTGCAGGCCAAAAAGGAGATCCTAACGACGCTCGAAGACCGGGACACGGCCATCTTAAACGGGGACGACGACCTGCTTAAAAAAATCGAGCCGCGACCGTTTAAGATCATGCGTTACGGGATCCACTCGGTGGGGCTGAACCTGAAAGCCGAAAACTGCTACTCGGGCGAGGATGGCATCGCCTTTAACATCGGCAGGGAACGCTACCGACTCAAATTTCCGGGCGAACACAACATCTACAACGTACTCGCGGCCATCAGCGTGGCGAAGATGTACGGGCTCGAATACGAAGAGATCCAGCGTGGCCTCGACCAGTTCTACCCGTCCGACCATAGACTCAATATTTTTGAAAAAGACGGCGTGCACTACATCGACGATTCCTATAACGCCAACCCCGATTCGATGCGGGCGGCCCTAGAGAGCCTGTCAGCGATGGCCTCGAAAGGAAAACGCACGATTGCCGTCCTAGGCGATATGGAAGAACTCGGAGAGCTTTCGCTGCAGGGCCACCTCGAGACGGGGCGGGCCGCGGCGCGAAACGCCGATATCCTGATCGGGATCGGGGAGAAAGCCATCAACATCATGCGAGGCGCCCTACAGGTGCGCGCCGGGATGCAGGGAAAGTACTTTAAAAGCAAAGACGAAGCCACCGAGTACCTACGGAGCTTTCTTGGGCCCGACGACATCGTCCTTTTCAAAGCCTCCAACGCCATGGGGTTTAAAGACATCCTAAAAGACTTGACGAATGAATGAGCCAGCCCTTTACGGCCTAATCATAACTTACCTGTGTGGGATCTTAACGCTCCCACCCCTGATCCCCCTACTCAAACGCCTAAAGTTCGGCCAACAGATTAGGGAGGAAGGACCCAAAAGCCACTACAAAAAAGCCGGAACCCCGACGATGGGTGGGCTTAACATGATCTTCGGGATCGTCTTAGTCACGCTCGCCTTCTTCTTTGTCACCGGGAAGGTCGATTTTTACGCCTTTTTGATGATGCTCGTCTACGGGGCCGTGGGATTTTTGGACGACCTGATCGGGATCGTTCAAAAGCACAACGAGGGCCTGACGGTCATGCAAAAACTACTTCTGCAGATCGTCGCGGCGCTCTTTTTTACCGTCTGGGCCTACTTTCACGTGGGGACGGTCCTTTACGTCCCGTTTTACGGTCCGGCCGATCTGGGACTGCTGACTTCGTTTATCACTTTTATTGCCATCCTTTCGATCACGAACGCGGTCAACCTCTCGGACGGACTCGACGGGCTGTGTTCGGGACTGAGCCTGATCGTGATGGTCTTTTTTCTGATCGTGGCCTTACTACGTGACGAGACCGGCCTTTCGATCTTTGCCGGGTGTTTTATCGGGGCCTGTCTGGCCTTTTTGTGTTACAACATCAAGCCGGCGAAGGTCTTCATGGGGGATACCGGCTCGATGGCGCTCGGGGGCGCGCTTTGCGCGGTCGCGATCAAAGAACAGATGCTCCTGTATTTTTTGATCGCCGGGTTCGTCTTCGTGCTCGAAGCGCTCTCGGTCGTAATGCAGGTCGGTTACTTTAAGCTCAGTCACGGAAAACGGATCTTTCGCATGGCGCCACTGCATCACCACTTTGAACTGGGTGGAAAACCCGAGATGCAGGTCGTCATGATGTTTTGGAGTTGGGCGGTCATCGGGGTGACCGCCGCACTGATCGTATTATGAACGTACTTATTATCGGCGCCGCCCGAACGGGTATGGGCGCCGCGAAACTATTACTGCGAGCCGGGCACGACGTCACGCTCACGGACAGCCGGGCTCTGGAAGATGTAAAAAAACAGTACCCGCAGATCGAGGATCTTTTAGACGAGGAGCGCCTG